>CP058414.1:300000-510000 GCA_013391845.1 Pseudoalteromonas shioyasakiensis | reverse complement strand
GGCTTTGAAGCAGAGACGCTAGTCTTTGTGGAGCCGTCCTTGAAATACCACCCTTGTAGTTTTGATGTTCTAACGTTGGCCCCTAATCGGGGTTACGGACAGTGCCTGGTGGGTAGTTTGACTGGGGCGGTCTCCTCCCAAAGAGTAACGGAGGAGCACGAAGGTTGGCTAAGTACGGTCGGACATCGTACGGTTAGTGTAATGGTAGAAGCCAGCTTAACTGCGAGACAGACACGTCGAGCAGGTACGAAAGTAGGTCATAGTGATCCGGTGGTTCTGAATGGAAGGGCCATCGCTCAACGGATAAAAGGTACTCCGGGGATAACAGGCTGATACCGCCCAAGAGTTCATATCGACGGCGGTGTTTGGCACCTCGATGTCGGCTCATCACATCCTGGGGCTGAAGTCGGTCCCAAGGGTATGGCTGTTCGCCATTTAAAGTGGTACGCGAGCTGGGTTTAGAACGTCGTGAGACAGTTCGGTCCCTATCTGCCGTGGGCGTTTGAGAATTGAGAGGGGTTGCTCCTAGTACGAGAGGACCGGAGTGAACGAACCGCTGGTGTTCGGGTTGTCATGCCAATGGCACTGCCCGGTAGCTACGTTCGGAACTGATAAGCGCTGAAAGCATCTAAGCGCGAAGCAGGCCTCGAGATGAGTTCTCACTAGACTTTTAAAGTCTCTGAAGGGCCGTTGAAGACTACAACGTTGATAGGCAGGATGTGGAAGTGGTGCGAGCCATTAAGCTAACCTGTACTAATTACCCGTGAGGCTTAACCATACAACGCCAAACGCGTTTTATGACAGCGTAACAGACAGAAGTTAAGAAACTAAAGTAGACATTTACTTGATATCAGAATTCCAGATTTTAGTTGATTGCTAAGGCGATTAACGACCCAAATTTGCTTGGTGACAATAGCGTTTTGGACCCACCTGACCCCATGCCGAACTCAGTAGTGAAACGAAACAGCGCCGATGATAGTGTGGCATTTGCCATGTGAAAGTAGGACATTGCCAGGCTCCAAATTAAAGAAAGCCCGATTCGAAAGAGTCGGGCTTTTTTGCGTTTGGGAGCTGTCAGCTTTCAGCCGTCAGATAATAGATGTCAGCTGAGCGGTGGGTGTGTTTAGTGAAGAGTCTCCCTCAGCAACAAACCCCTGTAGGAGGCACGTCAGTGCCGTATCTAGACCTTAACCAATATATTCATGGTTGAAGCCATTCCTACAACTACACTTTGCCTAGAGCCTAGAGCCTAGAGCCTAGAGCCTCCGGCAGAGGGAGACGCAGTATCAAACACCTTCACCGCGCGGCTGAAAGCTGATAGCTCGGTGTCACTCACACTGCTGTATTTCTCTCACATCGCCGCGGCCATCGCTTAGGTAGCATTGTTCTAGCAACGAGCAGTAGCAGATCTCGGTTTTAATGCTATTACGCTGCTTGTTTACTTTGTCCCATTGAGTTTCATTAAATCCCGTTCGCTTGAAACGAAAAAGTTTAAGTTCGCTGCCAGATGCCAGCAACCGGTTATCACTGGCACTCGTCATAATCCAGCCAAATGCTTCGAAAATATTTATGTCGGGAGAATCTTCTTGCAGAGTTTGTAGCTGTGTTTCATATGCTTGTGTATCAAAACAGCATGCAGAAATTACTTTATAGATATCTAAATATGATTGGTCGTTATAGTGATACTTCACGTACTTTACTATCGCAGGTCCTGATCCTGAATTAGTGAGTTCAAATGTGATTTCAGGTAGGTTTTTTTCTTCATCAAAATTCCCCGTTATCACTTCAAGCCAAGGCCATGTGGCGGCTTTTACTTGTCGTTCTGCAGCGTTGGCTTGCAAGTAAGTGGCATAAAAGGAGGCTGCGGAGATAATAATGGCACAGAGTGCGAGAAATAGGTTTAGTCGCTCGTTGGTAAACCATGCCTTATGCTGGTTGCTAGCAGGTTGAGTTTTTTGCTGGGTGGTCTTTGTTTGCTCTTCAACGTTAGAGTCTTGCTCTGTTTTCACTGTTGAACAGCTTACGTCCTGTTGCTGATTATCCATAATTATTGATTGTTGTTTTTATAGACTAATAAAGATACAACTTTAATTGGATAGATAAAAGAGACAGGGAGTAAAACTCCCTGATTTGGTATTAACTATTTGAGATAAACACCGTGAGCTTTTCACCTACTCTTAAATTATCTCTTGAAAGGTTATTCCATTGTTTAAGCTTAGTGATACTGACTTTGTATTGCTTTGCTATCTTCCAAAGGCTATCGCCAGATTTCACCTTATACTCGATTTGCTGATCCGCTAATTGCGGCAATATCAGCTTTTGACCAATACGAATGGTGTTTGTTTTTAGGTTATTGAAGGTTTTCAGTTGGCTAACTGTTACTTTATAGTTCTTTGCAATCACACTTAAACTATCACCGCGTTTAACTGTGTAATGTTGCCACTGGCTATAATCATTGCTCTTTTGATTAGCTAATAGAGTTTGATAACTTGCTTGCTGATCTTTGGGGACCACAATATGTGGCGCATCAATCACCGCTGGGTATCGGATAACACCATGGTTTAGCTCTTCAAGCTCTTACCACTTCGCTTTATCTGCTAAGATCACTGCACCAGTCACTGGTAAGGTTGCAATAGCTTGCTCATTCTTAATCGCAGGGAATACCATTCTTTGGTGTTTTAATAATTGTGCTGCGGCCAGTAACTTAGGTACGTACTGTTTGGTTTGTGATGGTAGTTTTAAACTAAAGAAGTCCGTCGACTTACCTTGTTTTTTATTACGAGCAATTGCCTGTAATACTCGCCCTTCACCAATATTGTAGGCAGCAATAGCGTGATACCAATCGCCATCAAAGCGTTTATAAAGGTATTCCATAAAATCCAAAGCTGCACGGGTGCTGTCGACCACATCTTGGCGACCATCATACCAAGGGGTAATTTTTACATTGAAGTATTTGGCGATTGAGGGGGTGAGTTGCCATAAACCCGATGCATGTTTGTGTGAATAGGCACTGGCATCAAAATCGCTCTCTATAAGCGGCATTAGAGCGAGTTCTATTGGTAAGTCACGGTTTTCTACTTCTGTGACGATATGATACAAATACGGCGCTGCACGGCGGCTTATTTCTTCCATGTAATTTGGATGAGTAAGGTACCAAGCAATGCGCTTTTGTACATCTGGGTGACTTGAATCGCTAAACTGCAGTTGAATGCGAATACGTTGCCATACGTCATCAAGCTCACTTGATTTGAGCGGTGTCACCGCGTCTACTTGTTTTGTTTTAGCTTCTGCAACCACAGTACCAGGATTGGCTTTGATGGTGGGCTTCTTTTCGGGAAGAGACTCAGGGGCAGTCTGACAGCCTGTTACAATGAGAGAAACAACAACAAGGCCTAAAAATCGATTTAAAAACACGTATTAAAATACTCCGTTAACTTAGGTGCGGGTAAACTAAAGCGCCTAAGCTTAACATAGGGTGAGCTAAAAATGACCATTAGATTAACAGCTCGCTAACTTACTCACCCAATTGAAATTAAAACGAAATACTAACTTGTAACCCAGCATAACCATGGTTTTGTGCTTCCCAATAGCGGCTGTCTATTTCTCTGGCTCTGGCATAGACCTCTATTCTGAATGGCTTTGAGTCCACGCCCATACCCACACCAACATAGCCATCAATATTATTGTGATCGTCATCATAGCGGTCGCTGTAGTCGTGGTCATCGCGGTCGTCGTATACAGCAAGTTCAATTAAATCTAAGCCCACTTCGCCATAGACAAAAAAGTCGCTGAAATAACCAAATTTGATGCCGCTATCTAAGGTTAGAAATGTCTCCCGATCACCTTTTTTAGTAAATACTTCTGCTGAGCCTAGTGCCGTTGTAAATGCTGCGCCGAAATTGCTGTAGTTATTTTTAGCCATAAATTCGATGCCGGCTGAGGTGATTGAATCAGTACTATTATGCTCTGACTTAACAAACAGGTTCATATTAGGGCTGTCATAAATACCAGCAAAGCTTTTTGTAGGAATAAAGGCAAGTGATGAGAGCAGTGCTAAGGCGAGGTACTTCATATTGGTTAATCCATTAAACGTTAATGGGTACATGATACCAAACAGCGCCTTAGCAAATTGTAAGTAAGTGTTCTAACTATGTAAGCTAACCGAACACGCAACGAAAGCAGGCTCCTTGCTGGCGTTTGATGTATACCAGATCGCCGCCATGATTGAGCATGATCTGGCGCGATAAACTTAAGCCTATTCCTGAGCCTTGTTGCTTGGTAGTAAAAAATGGCACAAAAATCATCTCGATCACATGATCGCTGATACCTGTACCATTGTCGCTGACCTCTAAATACAGTTGCTGATTAGCATTTTGTGCAATATTTACCTCTATGCATTTAGTTGTCTCTGGATTATTTAATTGTTTAAGTACATCAAGGGCATTTTTAAGCAGGTTTATTATCACTTGCTCAACTTGGCCTCTATCTATCATTACTAACTGTTGGCTTTGCACCGATAAATTCAAAGTAATATTAAGTTGCTTAGCTTGTTGTGAGTGCAGAGCTACAACTTGCTTGGCAAGATCTGCCAGAATATGTGGCTGTAAGTGTGGGGCGGGTAAGCTACTAACCTTTTTAAATTGCGCTATAAACTCGCCTAAATGCTCGGTTCGTGATGCGAGTGTTGTTAGGGCGAGTTGCAAGTCTTGTTTATCTTCCTGATCATCAAAACTAAGCTCATTTGGCAGCAGTGCCGTACAAGTTTGTGCTAACGAAGAGAGTGGCGTAATCGAATTAGCAATTTCATGAGTCAGTACTTTGGTGAGGCGCTTATAAGCTTGTTGCTCTTTTAATTGCAGCTGATCATGAATAGATTGCAAACTGATCACTTTACGAACTTTACCTTGGATTTCGGCAATACTGATCTGCACAGATAACGTATCGTGCTGCTCGCCATTTTGCCATGGCACGGTATTACGGCTATTTTGTTTAGCTTCTTGAACTAGGTTTGCTATTACACCTAGATCATCAATGTGCTTTACTGCTTGCCCAAGTAAACGACTGACCGCCGGATTGCTTTCAATAATAGTGCCTTGTTCATCACACACTAATACCGCTAGATCGATATGAATTAATAGCGCTTGTAAGAACTGGGCTTGTTGCTCTGCATTAAAACGTGCAGCCTGAATTTGTTGTTTAACCTGCTCAAATTGCTGCTGCATAGGGTGTTGGTCACCAAAGCCTAATGTGCTGTCTCCATTCGCTAAAGCGCGAAAAACCATATCTGCACGCCTTGTTTGGCGTTTAAACAAATTAAAAATTTGCGCGGCACATACCAAATTTAAAATAACTAAAAGTGCCGAAATAGCAGAAAACCCGCTTTGCTGTACTTGCCAAAACAAAGCAATTGAGAAACCAATTAGTGCAGCTAATAGGCCAGCTAAGCTAATGAAATTTCGCATAGATTAAAGTCCATATTTTTCTAAACGACGATACATGGCTCCGCGTGTCAGGCCGAGTGCTTTAGCTGCGTGACTAACGTTGCCTTGAAAATGCTTTAAAGCTGCACGAACGGTTCTCTGTTCGATGATTTCAAGATCAAAAGTGTCGTAGTCAGCAGCGTTTGTAGAGAGTTCATTTGTGCTTACACTGGTACTTGGTGAGCTTATCACTGAGCTTATATCGAGCTCTGAGCCTTCTGATAGGATGACTGCTCGCTCAATTGCATGCGCAAGTTCACGGACATTGCCTGGCCAATGATACTGACTTAAACGTGTCATATCAGATGTCGTAATCGAGAGCTCACGTTTGTATTTATGTGCAAAGTGCTGCAAGTAGTAGTTACACAGTAATGGAATGTCTTCACTGCGCTCACGCAGAGCTGGCAAACGGATCTCTACGGTATTAACACGGTACAGTAAGTCTTGCCTAAATTTACCTTCAGTCACTGCTTGTTCGAGGTTTTCATTCGTTGCACAAATCAAACGAATATCAATATCGAGGACTTTTGAGCCACCAACCGGTGTTATTTGCCTGTTTTGTAGTGCCGCAAGTAGTTTAACTTGTTGGTTAAGCGGTAAATTACCTAGCTCGTCTAAAAATAAACTACCACCATGGGCCAGCTCAAATCGGCCAATGCGATCTTCTTTCGCGCCAGTAAACGTCCCTTTTTTATGGCCAAATAGTTCGCTTTCAAACAGGCTTTCGGCTAGTGAGCCCATGTCTAGGCTTATGAAGGGTTGGCTTTGGCGCTGGCTTGCATTGTGGATTGCATGTGCGGTGAGTTCTTTACCTGTGCCACTTTCGCCACTAATCAATATGTTGGCATCTGTGTTGGCTGCTTTGTCGATAACCGAAAAAACCTGCTGCATGGCATCACTTTGGCCTAAAAACTCAAATGGTTGATTGCCGATTGACTGCTGCAAGGCCTGCTTTTGTTTTGTGAGCTTACCAACTTGCTGTTTGTCTTTAGCGTGTGAAAATGCTGCCGCTACAGCACCGAGTAATTGCTCATTTTGCCAAGGCTTGGCAATAAAGTCAGAGGCACCAGCTTTAATTGCTTCGACAGCTAGCTGAATATCGCTGTAGGCCGTCATAAGCAGTACCGCAATGTTAGCGTCTTGGCTCATGATCTTTTTTAGCCAGTAGAATCCTTCTTTGCCACTAATTGAGTCTTGCGTGAAGTTCATATCGAGTAACACAACATCTATAGCCTGATCCGCCTCATGCTGTGCGTTAATGATACCTTCGATATCAAAGGGGTTATCTGTGGTTTTTACAACCTGATAATGCTGCTTTAAAAGTAATCGTGCGGCGATGAGTACGTCGGGGTTATCATCGACGATAAGAATTGATCCTGCTTGTTTCATAGCTATTTATTATTATTCCTTTATGGGAACACTAAGACTAATTGAAAATAGTAAAAGTGTCCATTTATGGACGATATATGGGTTTTGAAGTGTTCTATAAGCGGACACTTGATTATATACATGCTTGTTGATTTTTGTGTAAGTTATTGTAATTTAATAAAAATAAAAGTTGGCACAAGAGTTGTTTTATCTATAGGTAATTAGCACCTAGATAACTTAAAGGCGTCAACATGGATAAGAAAATTACACGCTCAAATAACAAAGCATTTTTTAAGAAATCAGTAATAGCAGCTGCATGCTTAGCTGTTGCGGCTGCAGCTTATGGTTTCACGCAAACTGAGCAAACAGGTCGTAGTCAGCAAGTAACCGCGACAAGCTTAACGATTAGCACAGTACAACAAGGTGAATTTGTTGATGCTTTAAGTCTTCGTGGTCAGGTTATGCCTCGTACTACCATTTATCTCGACACCATTGCCGGAGGCCAAGTTGAAGAGCGACTTGTTGAGCAAGGTGAGTTTGTTAAAAAAGGCCAACCACTTGTGCGTTTAAGCAATACTAACTTGCAGCTTGATGTAATGAGCCGTGAAGCACAGGTGACTGAGCAGCTTAACTTTTTACGTAACACGCAAATGAATATGGAAACCAGCCGTTTGAACTTACGCCGTGATTTGCTTGAAATCGATCTTAAAATCACACATTTATCGCGTCGCTTAAAACAGACTCAGCCGCTAGTGAAAACGGGTGTGTTGGCACAAGAGCAATTATCTGAAATTCAAGAAGATTTAGCGTATTACAAAGCTCGTAAAGAACTAACTCTTGAGCGTCAAAAGCAAGAAAACAGCATTCGTGAAGTTCAGGTAGCTCAGTTAAAAGACAGTGCCGACATGTTAGAGAAAAACCTACAGTTTGCACGTAAGAACCTTGAAAACCTACTCGTAACAGCACCTGCTGATGGTTATTTAAGTGAACTTGATGTTGAAATTGGTGAATCAAAAGGCCGTGGTTCTCGCCTAGGGCAGATTGATATTCCTAATGAATACAAGTTAGTTGTGAGACTAGATGAGTTTTACCTGAGCCAAGTTCAAGCAGGTATGCAAGTGCTTATTGAACACGAGCAAGGCGAAATTGCGGCAACAGTTAGCAAAATTGATAGCCGTGTTCAGCAATCACAGTTTCAGGTTGAAGTCGATTTACCTAATGGCACGAGTAACATAAAACGTGGGCAAAGCCTTGATGTACAGCTGATGCTAGGTGATAGCAAAGGCACTGCTTTATTACTTGAACGCGGCGCATTTTTTACCAGCTCAGGAGGTAACTGGGTTTATGTCATGGATAAAGATGGCAATCGTGCAGTACGAAAAGACATTCGTCTTGGCAAAAAGAATCAAAACTATTATGAAGTGTTAAGTGGCCTAAGCGCCGGAGATCGCGTGATCACCTCTAGCTATAGCAACTTTGATAAAGCCCAACAACTACAATTTTAAGGATAAAAACAATGATTAAATTAACTAACTTATCACGCGTATTCCGTACTCAAGATGTTGAAACAACAGCGCTTAATAATATTAACTTACATGTAAACGAAGGCGAGTTTCTTGCCATTATGGGGCCATCTGGCTGTGGTAAATCAACATTACTCTCTATTTTAGGTATGTTGGATTCGCCATCGGCAGGCAGTTTTGAATTTTTAGGTGAAGACATCGCAGGGTTTGGTGAAAAACAATTAGCAACACTTAGAAAAGCGTCGATTGGTTTTGTTTTCCAAAGCTTTAACTTAATTGATGAATTAACAGTATTTGAAAACGTTGAGCTGCCATTACAGTATCAAAATATCTCAAAAAGTGAACGTAAACAGCGAGTAGACGCAATCTTAAAACGTGTTGCAATCGACCATAGAGCAGATCACTTACCGCAGCAGTTATCGGGTGGTCAGCAGCAACGTGTAGCGGTAGCCCGAGCTCTTGTGATTAATCCAAAACTCATCTTAGCGGATGAGCCAACGGGTAACCTTGATTCAAAAAATGGTGATGAAGTCATGGCGATGCTGCGTGAGCTAAATCGCGAAGGTACCACGGTAATTGTGGTTACTCACTCAGAAAAAGAAGGCAATTATGCTGACCGTTTAGTGCGCTTACTTGATGGCCAAGTGATGGTAGATAAAGCTAACCGTGTTCAACAAACAGCAGAGGTGGCATAACATGATTTTAAGTTATTTGATCACCGCGCTGCGCGCGTTCAAAAACCAAAAACAGCACTTTATTTTAAATGTTCTGGGTTTGAGTGTGGGCTTAGCTGCGGCAATTCTAGTTGCTTTGTTTGCAAAAAATGAGCTTTCGTACGATAGCCAACAGCCTCATGCTGAGCGTGTTTATCGCGTTGGCCAGGACTTCTCAAAACTTGGTTTAGCTGTGGTGCCTATTTTTAATTTTGTGCAGTCAAAGCAGGCCGAAGATTACAGCCAAGTTGAAGAAGTGTTCGGATTAACTATGGTCGAGCTGACCCGTGAAGCTATGGTTGATGTGAGTTATCGAAACCAAGGCTATAAGTTAAATGCTTTGTATGGCGCGACTCCTAATATTGAAAACTTTATTGCTCTAGAAACGCTTGCAGGTGACTTAACAACAGCAATGAGTACACCAGATAGCCTAGCGCTTAGTGAATCAGAAGCACTGCGCATTTTTGGTCGCACCGATGTGATTGGTGAAACACTAACACATGAACAAGGACAGTACACAGTGCGTGCCGTGTTTGCAGACTTAACAGATAACACTCACTTTGCTTTTAAAAACCTTGTTTATGTTAAGCATGATCCAAGCAAAATAGACATCAACAGTAGTTATGTTTATATGCGTGTAGCTGAGGGCACCGATACCGATGCATTAGCTAAAACCTTAACAGAGCGCTTTTTTAGCGGTTCGATGCTGGAACAAGTTAGTTTAGAGCTGCATCCATTACTTGATTTGCACTTAACGGCTAAATCACCATTTGAGATGAAAGCGGGTGGCGCTAAACAAGTGGTCATGATCTGTGTTGGTTTAAGTGTGTTACTTATTCTTATTGCAGGTTTTAACTTCATTAATATGACCGTCGCTCAATCGACTAAACGTGCAAAAGAAGTGGGTGTGCGTAAAGCGCTTGGCGCAAGTAAAGGCCAGTTAGTAACGCAGTTTTTATCTGAATCTGTGTTGGTATCAATGCTTTCAATGGTGATTGCATGTGCTTTAGTGGAGCTATTTTTACCAAGCTTTAATCAGCTAGTAGACCGCGAATTGGGCGTGAATTATGCCTCTGAATTTGGCATTGCAATTATTGTGGTCGCAATTGCAGTGGGCATATTAGCTGGGCTTTATCCTGCATTCTTTATTTCGTCATTCAGTGCAAAACGCGTTTTAAGTGGTGACTTACAACGTGGTAATACTGCAATATGGGTTCGTAAGAGCTTACTAACATTACAGGCTTCACTAGCAATAGGTTTAATCATTGCCTCTATTACCTTGTTAAAGCAATTAACTTACTTACAAAGCTTACCTTTAGGCTATGAAACAACACAAAGATTGGTTATTTCAGAGCTACCTGTAGGCGAAGTATTCACAAAAGAAAAAAATGCCTTAGTTAACCGTATTAGTGCAATTCAAGGTGTACAGCAAACAACAGTCATTGATACCCGTTTAACCGTTTCAATCAATAATACACTTATGCCAACGTGGCCAAATGGTGAAGCGTCTGGCAGCTTAACGCCTGTTGTTGGCGCAAGCTACGATGTTGTAAAAACACTAGGATTAAAACTCGTTGCTGGTCGTGACTTTAGTCGTGAGTTTGCTGGTGATTGGGCAAGCCGTGCAAATGGAGTAACAAGTACGGGTACTATTGTGACTGAATCTGTCGCAAGGCAAGCGGGTTACACTAACATGAGTGACATTATCGGTAAGGTAATTAAAGACTCAGGTCGCGGCGTAGATATGCGTGTTGTGGGTGTGGTTGAGGATGTAAAGGTAGGTAATGCTAAAGATGCCAACTCAAATATTATGTTCTTATGTGGCTTTAACTTTTTATCACCTGTATCAGAATTAATTTTAACGATTGATCAGCAAAACTTGCCTTACATTAAAGCTCAGATCGCTGAAGTATTAGCAATCTCAGCCAATATCTATGAGCCAAAAATTAACTTACTCGCAGACAACTACAAAACGTTGTTAAAAGGCGATGAGCGAATTTCGAATGTCGTTTTAATCTTTACCGCTCTTGCTGTGTTCTTAACTTGCTTAGGTACCTTTGGTTTGGCTTCGTTTGCAACAGTGCGTCGTCAAAAAGAAGTGGCAGTTCGAAAAGTGCTAGGTGCATCTCGCATCAGTATCGTAAATATCATTGCTAAAGAGTTCTTAGTGCTGGTGGGCGTGAGTATTGCTATTGCTTACCCGGTTACTTACTTCTTAGTAGGAGATTGGTTAGCAAACTTTAACGACCGCATTGAACAAGCTGTGTGGGTGTATGGCGCTGCGGCTGTGGTCGTTGCGGTTATCACGTGGGCAACGGTGGCAAGCCTAGCATTTAAAGCGGCCAGCACCCGTCCATCATTAATCCTTCGTTATGAGTAAATTGAGTTTTTAGTCAAGACTATGCTCTATCGGCGTAGCTGATGGGGCATTTTTAGGTAGAACAGGTAAGGTCTAAAGGTAAAACATGTTAGTATCACACATTACCACGGCATTTAGGGTATTTAAGCGGCATAAGTTGTACGCGCTTTTGAATGTCTTTGGACTAAGCATAGGTCTTGCTGGGGCGCTTTTAGTGGCGTTATTCGCAGAGTACGAATTGTCGTTTGATAAAATGCAGCCCGATCATCAGCAAGTATATCGTTTGCATGTTGATGTAAATGTACCCGGCTTAGAAGAGATCCCATTAACGGTTGTAAGCATTGCGCAAACAGTGTCTTCACGCAGCGATGTAAGCGATTTATTGGTGTTGGCAGATGTGGTTGATAGCGATTTGCTTTCCGCTCATATTAATGTTGCAGGGCAAGCATTTAAGCTGCGTAATTTATATGGTACATCGGCTAATATTCGCGATTTTATTCATTTAGAGGTGATGCTTGGCAACCTAGAACAAGTACTCTCTGTGCCCAATCAAATAGCTCTGAGTAACAGTGAAGCCACAAGGCTGTTTGGTAGCGCCACTAAAGCGTTCAGACAAACGTTATTGATGGGCGAGCAAAGTGTCACTGTGGGTGCTGTTTTTGATGATTTACCCGATAACAGTCACTTTTTGTTCCATGCTTTAGTGTCTGTTGATTTCACCATACATAACGATATATCGAGTTATGTTTATCTAAAAACTCAGCAAGGAGCTGATTTAAAAGACATCGAAAAGCTGTTAGCTAGTCGTCTTATCGAAAAATATCAGTTAAAGAATAGCCAACTTGAGTATCGTTTAGTGCCGATGCGAGAGGTGTACTTTAAAGCCCATTCGCCCTTTGAATTTAAACCAGGCGGCTCGGCTTTTTTAGTGAACTTGAGCTTGGTGCTAAGTGTCTTACTACTCGCTATTGCTGCAGCCAATTACATTAATATTGCGGTATCGCAATTGCTTTATCGCATCAAAGAAATTGCCATGCGCAAAACCTTGGGGGCGAGTAAGCGACAATTAATACTGCAATTTTTGTTAGAAGCCTTGCTATTGGTGATCCTTGCTACGTTGTTAGCGTTGTGTTGGGTTGAGATGTTATTACCAAGTTTTAGTGCCTTTGCGAATCGACCATTGCAGCTTATTTGGGACTGGTCACAATTGCTAGCTGTATTGGGCGTGGTGTTTTTATTGGCTTTAATATCTGGTGCTTATCCGGCTTTTTGTGTCGCACGCGCATCGCTAAAAAGTTTACTTGCAGGGCAATTGCAAACAGGTCAAGCGGTGCGTAAAGGCCTGTTAGTATTTCAAGCAGCCATGGCAATGGCCTTAATTGTTTGTACTATGGTGAGCTTACAACAGTTAACGTTCTTGCAAAACTTGTCGCTTGGTTATGATGCGACAGATCGCATTGTGATACATGATTTAAGCAGCAAGCAATTGATGGAAAAAGAACACGCGATACTTAATGAGATCCGTGCGCTGCCAGGTGTCATGCAAGTGACCACTACAGACACAGATTTAACCGACAGTATTCTTGAAAGCTTTTATTTCCGTTGGCCCAATGGCTACGAAGAAAGCGAACTGCCACCGACCATAGGCACAGGTTTCCATGCCGTTGAAACCTTGGGTCTGACACTACTTGCAGGCCGAGATTTTTCACCACAGTTTCAG
Source organism: Pseudoalteromonas shioyasakiensis (assembly GCA_013391845.1). Lineage (NCBI taxonomy): Bacteria > Pseudomonadati > Pseudomonadota > Gammaproteobacteria > Alteromonadales > Pseudoalteromonadaceae > Pseudoalteromonas > Pseudoalteromonas shioyasakiensis. The sequence continues at coordinate 496,837 of CP058414.1, read as the reverse complement.
AGCGATTGGCTGCACTCTACCGATGAGCATACTGAGGCGCAGCAGGGCGAAGGTAACCTTCAAGCAATGGCTATTTTGGTGACCGAACAAATGGCAAAGCGTGCTGGCTACGATAATGTGGATGAGGTGGTAGGTCTGCATGTTCAGGGGCTTTATCGCAATATTAATGCAACCATTGTCGGTGTGGTAAAAGACATTAAAGTCGGTTCGGCGAAAGATGATTGGCTGCCTGTGTCATTTTCAGCAGGGTATAGCTCGCAATCAACCGTTCGATTGGTGGTAAGCACCGAACAAGCAAACTTTTCTCAGTTATTTAATCAGTTACGCCAGCTTTTAAAGCAGTTTAATTTAACCGCCGATCCGCAATTTAGCTTGATGCAGCAAGACTTAGCCAAGGTTTATAGCGTCGAGCATGATTTGTTTGTGCTCATTCGAAACTTCTCTGTGCTGGCCATGTTTTTAAGTTGCTTAGGTTTATTTGGACTTGCTGCGTTTGCAGCGAAACGTCAGCAAAAGCAATTAGCCATTCGAAAAGTATTGGGTGCAACCCGTTTAAGTTTAGTTAACCTACTTGCCCGTGAGTTTTTAATCGTAGTATTCGCAGCAGCGGCAATTGCTTTGCCTCTAGCTTATTGGCTAATGGATGACTGGTTGCAAGGTTTTAACGACCGTATTGAGCAAGCCGTGTGGGTGTATGGCACTGCGGCACTTTTGGTCGCACTCTTTACTTGGCTGACTGTCGCAACCCTTGCCTTCAAGGCGGCCAGCACCCGTCCATCATTAATCCTTCGTTATGAGTAACACACAACTCATGATCCATTCCAAGCCTAGCAATACAGCTGGGCTTTTTTACACCTTTAAATGGCCACCAAGTCCAGCAAATTCTTTATGCAGAAAAACGTCATATACAGTTAGCTAAAAATGAGCGGCAGACGAATTAACCTGTTTTTTAAACTGCTCTTTGTAACGACGTGATAAGTTAAGTATTTTTCCCGTTGTAAGTTTCACTTCACTATCACCACTTGGCAATGGCGTGATTGATTCAATCACATCGAGTCTAATAGCATGAGAACGGTGAATACGGCAAAAACCTTGCGGTTCTAACCGAGATATAAGATGGGTCATGGTTGTACGTAGCGGATAAATACGTGAGCCAATATGCAGGTTTACGTAATTGCCGCTAGATTCAAGCCAGTCAATTTGATCTGTACAGATGATGAACTCTTTGCCTAGTTTTTTAACCAGTAATCGGTCGAAATTCAAATCCTGTTGGGCGTTTTCTTCATGATTGATTGGCTTGGCTTCGCCGGTTAATTGGCTAACAATGTATTGATACGTTTTAATAATCACAATTAAAGATAAAAACCCCCATAAGTCTTTACGGTATTCATAAAGTAACTCAAACCACAGCAACCCGAAGTCATACTGCATGTCTTGAATTGTGTAAATGAACTCACGGATAGCGACCATGATCCCTACGTGTAATAAGGAAAAAATAATGCTTGCGAATAAATAAGTGAGCAATGAGCGAGTGATCTTTTGCCAATTAAAGGGTTGGGTTTGCAATAACCAAACTAAAGCAGGAAATAATAATAAGGTGCCGATAGCGCTTGAATATTCCCAGACAAAGGGCTCCCAAAGCAAAAATGACAGTTCACCATCGCGTTGGGCTTCCATGATATCTGAGCTGGCATTAATAGTGTTATTTATAAAAATATAACTAAATAAAAATAATGTCGCATACCAAGTTCGGTTACGCTGAAAATGCATTAAGGTGATCATTATTATTGTTACTCTTTGAAGACCGTAATTAGACTAACAAGATAGTGATAAATCACCAAACATACTATCCCTGATATCCACCGTTTATCCCTACTGATTGTTTTATCGACCTTTTCTGATAGCTTAACGTTATGTGTTGTTCATAGTTGTTATTAACTTGTCGTAACCATAATCAATCATGAAACTTAAAATAATAATTAAAAACACAACACGCACGTTATTACAGCCATGGCAAAATGCGTTTAATCAAGCCGTTGAGTTACCACCGCGTCGTTATGATTTAGATTGGCTAAGAGTACTTGCCTTTGGCTTATTAATTTTTTACCACACAGGTATGTTATACACTCAAAATTGGGGCTTTCACTTTAAAAGTCAGTATTTATCCAGCAATATAGAAAACATCATGCTCTTATTGTCGCCTTGGCGGATGGGGTTAATCTGGTTTATCTCAGGTGCTGCACTGAGGTTCATAATTGCGCGCGCTAGCTTAGGTGGTTTTTTAATATCACGCAGTGTCAGAATATTACTGCCATTATTAATTGGAGTTTGGTTTATTGTGCCAGTTCAGCTATATGCGCAAATGAGCCAAGAGACCGGTTTAGCGATAAGTTACTGGCAGTTTTACTTGCAGTTTTTTGATTTGACAAACCCTCTATTTGAACATTATCAAGCAGGTATTTGGCCTCATGTTGATGTAAACCATCTTTGGTACTTACGCTCGTTATGGCAATTTACCTTATTGCTCGTGTTTGCTCTGCCACTGCTTCATCACCATTATGTTCAAACAGTGATTACACGTCTATGTGAACAGTCGTTATTAATTATTTTTATCGTATTGCTATTGCCGCTTTGTATTTTAAAGTTGAGCTGGCCGAGCGATACATTTCGATACCCCATGGGTGCTTTATTTTTACTTTATGGTTATTTACTTGCGTGGCACTCAGTATTTTATAGTCGGCTACTTCTTCATTGGAGGGCATTATGCGTGGTATTTATTGTAGGTTACCTGATTGTAGTTGCGGGCTATAACATGATTTGGCAAAACTCAGCTGCCAGTCAGTGGCAAATTACGGGCATGGATATGTTGTATACCGCGCAACGATTAGTTGGTGTGTTAATGATGCTGGCACTAGCACAACGTTTTTTAAATCACGATCACCCTAAATTGGCTTTATTGAACTCAGCGGTATTTCCTTTTTATCTCTTACATCAAAGTGTGATTATTGGCCTTGCCTTTTATTTATCGAAGCTGCAATTAGGTGGTTTCATGGAGTCACTACTTATACTAAGTCTCACTTTTATTCTTTGTTGGCTAGTGTTTATAGGTGCGCGTCGCGTAGATTTATTAAGTCCATTTTTAGGGATTAAAGTCACAGGTAAATATAAAGCATGGCAAGTAAAAGTAGGTTTTGTTTGTGGACTAATCCTAGTAAGCCCATTGATTATCAGGTTAATCTAAACAACTATACCATTGGTATAAAATATACGTAGCGGGCTCGTGTAGTATGTGCTTTAGCGAACGATGTGACTTAAGTGTGTACTTAAATATCTTTTATCTTCACCGCGGGGTTACCTGCTACTAGGGTATTTGCCGCGACATCTTTGGTAACTATTGCCCCTGCGCCAATCACGGCATTATCAGCAACTTTAATACCTGCGAGTATTATAGCGCCTGCACCAATCCATACATTGTTACCAATGCTAATCGGCGCTGCAAAATTAGCTTTTGCTAAACGCTCGGTAGGGTTTACTGCATGCGATACCGCGAGTATTTGCACATTTGGGCCTATTAAGCAGTCATCGCCTATCGTAATTTGCGCATCAGATAGCGGCGCATCGAGCATAGTACAGTTAATATTTATGAAGGTGCGATCACCTATTTTAATACCACTGCCATAATCACAATGAAAACCAGCTTCAATAACAACCTGTTCGCCACAGTGAGCAAACATGCTTCTTAGTCGTTTTAAATTGCCTTTACTTGGGCTTTTGGCAAATAAACGGCAAATTTCATGGGCATTTTTTCGTTGTTTTATAAATGACTCTTCTAAACTATTAAATGCTTTCATAATTCATTATGTAATGCGTAGAGTAGTCACATTTTACGTTGTCCTTTACCGATTGCAAAAGAGCATGTGATATTACGTCATAACCTTGCATTGGGAGGTCTTAACCATTTATTGAGCCAAGCAGACTGCTCTTTAAGTAAGTATGTTAAATTCTCTTTCGCTCTATAAGAGTGGCCTTCATAAGGGAGCATAATTAGCTGAGTTGTCTTTTTATTCGCAACCAATGCTTGATACATTCTCATGGATTGCATGGGGTAAGTACCGGAGTTTTGATCATTTTCGCCATGAATAAGCAGTAATGGCGCATCTATTTTATCTGCGAACATGATTGGTGATAAGTCTATATATGTCTCTTTTGCTTGCCATAACGTACGCTTTTCACCCTGAAAGCCAAAAGGAGTTAATGTTCTGTTGTAAGTGCCACTGCGTGCAATACTATAAATATAAGAAATCTATTCATTGCGTAATGCCTTTATTGGATCTTGTCTAAGTGTTTTATTGATTGGAAAAAAGCTCGTGATGACAGCCATAGTTAAAAGGCCAAGCCAGATGGATAGTGTCAGCCACCAGTTTATAGTCAGGGTTACATTTGGTAGTGAAAAGCAATAACCAATGATTAAAAATGCTAATGAAAAGGCGAGTACCAAGCTCATCGTTATGGGTTGCATAAGCTCTAGTAAACTTTCTTTTAACAATCTTAGGTTATCAGCGCCCATAGCAAGCTTAACGCCTAAACTATATTTGCGTACTTTAATTAGGTAGTTAACAATGCCGTTTATGCCAATACACACCATAAGCAATGACGTTGATGCAAGGACAATAGCAAGCCAGGCAGCGTTTAAATGGCGTTGTCGTTGCTCATCAAATTGAGTTGTTAATGACGCTAATGAATGTATATCTAAGCGTTTATCAATCCCGTAGATCAGTTGCTGAATTTGCGATATTGATGCGGAATCTTTCATTGTTAGAAGGTAGGTATATTGACTCCAACCTGGATAATCGTTGGGTGTGAACACTTCAAAGTTTTCACTTTCAGGTCTTCCTGGTACGTAGGTATTACTGACTACACCTACGATAGAATAAAACGTTTTGCTGTCAAAGCTGACTTTACTATTTAGTACATTTTGTGTGTTTTTATCCAACATATCCGCAAGGCGTTGATTGACTACAATTGGCGGATTTTTGAGTTTTTCATCACCTTTGTTAAAGCCCTTGCCTGTTAATTTAAGATCTAATTCTGCAAAATAATTGTTGGAAACTAAGCTATTACGCGCTTGCGCAATATATTGACCAGCTTCATCATATATTTGATTGACGTTAACCGTATCGGGTAAGCGCTGTTCTGATGAAGTTGCCAAACTGCTCACATTATTGAGGTTTAATAACTGCTGGATAACCGCTTTATGAATATTGATTCGCTCATTAGATTTGTCGATATTACTGTAATTTATTGTAAGTGAGTATTTACCTTTAGTGTTTATGCCATTATCTCTCAGTGCTTCAGAGAGTGTAACCAAAACAACGTGACTTGCGGCAGTTAATACTAAAAAGGAGAATAAGATCTGTAAGCCAACTAACAAGTGGCTTGTCGCTGAACTCATTTGTTTTCCGGTTCCTTTACCGCTGCTTTGCAAGCTACTAATTAAGTTTTTCTCTTTTACGACACTCAATTCTATAAATGAATACAGTGCAGCAATAGTAACAATCAAAAATGTTGAAAAGAGAAGCGTATTAATGCTTAGCGAAAGCGTATCTAATCGTTGTATGGCGTTTGCGGCTAAGCTTTGAATAACCATAAACCCTATTTGGGTGAGTGTTAATGCTAGTATGACAGCAATGCTAATGAGTAATAGGTTATGTTTTAGTGTTTCAACAATGAGTTGTTTTGTACTTGCCCCAAATGCAAAGCTAATAGCAATAGGTTTTATACGGGTAATTGCTTTTGCAAGTTGCATACTAGACAGGTTGATCAGTGCAATGATTAATAATAAACAAACGCCTAAAAGCAACATAAGTACTATTTTTCCGCTATCACCTTTTAATGCTTCACTAAATGTCGTGATACGTGCGTTAACAGTAAAGTCTTTCAGAATATTAGGAGCATAGAGCTGAGCGCCTTTCAGTGATAGATCTGATAACTGTTGTGTGATTGCAGATTCTGATACTGTACTTTTTAATCTAACCACACTTTTGTATGCACCCATAAACCCATTTGCTGTTTTGGGATCAAATACCTCATCGACATCAATAGGTAACCATATTGCATCGTTTATATTTTTGTAGTGGGGCAGAACAAGATTATCTGGAGCTACACCAACAATAGTAAATCGGCGTTGATTTAACTGTATTTTTTGACCAATGATATCACCTCGCCCCTGGAAAAGTTCTTGCCATGCCCTATAGCCTAAAACGACAGACATGTGTTTACTGCCGAGCGCCTCGGTGTTATTAAATAATCTGCCAAGTTCAGGTTTTACACCAAGCAGGTCAAACAAGTTATTAGATGCAAGAATAACGTCTACAGCGGGTCTAGTTGGCCTGTCTAATAATTTATAACTGGTCCACTTATGGTAGGTAGCCATGTCAGTAAAGAGAGTATTTTCATTCTCTATATAACTCATTACTTTTGAATTACTAGCAGGGCCTGAATAGCTTTTTGAGTTTACGGTGCCTTCCAGTAAATATAAATTATCACTTTGTTGATAAGGTAAGGGGGAGAAAAAGACTAAATCCACTAAGCTAAATGCACTTAGTACCATGCAAAGAGTGAGCGCTAATGTAAATACGGTAGTTAAATAGTACTGTTTAGCACGTTTGAAGGTATTGTAGGCTACTTTTAACATGGCTGAGCAACTCGATTTGCCTCTATTGGCGTATTGATATCATCATTTTCAGCTATTACAGAGCCATCTTTTAATTGAATATTACGAGATGCCATGTTGGCATAACGCGGGTCATGGGTCACTAAAACGATAGTTGTGCCTTGCTGATTAAGGTCTTTGATCAATGCCATGATGGCATCACCGTTTTTAGAATCTAAGTTACCTGTTGGTTCATCGACAAGCATAATTCCTGAATCACCAGCTAAAGCGCGAGCAATGGAAACGCGTTGCTGTTGACCCCCTGATATTTGGTTAGGGTATAAATCAGTTTTATCTGCAAGGCCTACTTTTTCTAAGCAATCTAAAGCTCGTGCATGGCGCGTTGAAAGCGAATCCCCTCTGTATTTTAAAGGCAGTGCTACATTTTCTAAGATGGTCATTTCATCTATTAGATTAAAAGATTGAAATACAAAGCCGATTCTGTTTCCACGAACTTTAGAGCGCTGCGTTGAGTCCATATCAGAAACCAGTAAGCCGTCGATGTAATATTCACCGCTTTGTGGGGTGTCGAGTAATCCCATAATATTCAGCAGAGTTGATTTTCCGCACCCTGATGGGCCTGAAATAGAAATAAATTCGCCATCATAAACAGTGAAGCTAATTCCTTTTAAAATTTGACTAACTTGATCGCCATTGGTAAAGGACTTAGTTAAGTTATTAACCCTTAAAATTTCAGTGTTCATACTTCTAGCTCTCTATTTTTATCATTTTTGTTTCAGCAGGAATATCTAAGGTGGAAATAATAACTTGCTCGCCAGGCTCTAAGCCTGATAACACTTGAATTAGCTGTCCTGATGTTTTGCCATATTGCACATCAACTCTAACAGCCCTGTTATCACTCGTTAGCTTGAATAGTGAACCATAGGCTCCCTCTTTAGCATCACTGGGTTGTTTTATGTAATTCATATCTTTTTGTACGTCAGCGTAGATGGTTGCATCAACCTGTTGCATTGGTTTCATGCTGCCATGCTCAATTGCTTCAAGTTCAATATCAACCTGTACAGCACCATCATTGATAACAGGGTCAACACGAACGACTCGTCCATGCACCTGCTCATTGAGTGTTGTAATGTCAGCTTTCATGCCCATTTGAATTAAGTGCGCTTGAATTTGCGGAACTTTTATTTCCCCAACTAATGGCGATAGGCTGCCAATGAGTGCAAGCTCAGAGCCTGCTGTTACACTTTGTCCTAAACTGAGAGGAAGGCGCTGGATGACCCCTTTCATTCCTGCTTTTACAGATAATTGCTCGACCATAAGTTTTGCGACGTTGAACTCATCTTCTGCTTGAGAAATAAGATCATCTTGAATTGAAAGTGCTTCTTTTTGCATTTCAGTGAGCTTGTCTAATTTTGATTCTTCGAGGCTGATGCGTTTAAGTAACTGCTTCGCTTCCAATTCATTTTTTTTAGCACTAATCCCAGAGACTATTCCCGACTTAGCTAAAGAGCGTTCGGCTTCTACTTGGAGCATGGCAATTTCTGCTTGTGCTTTTAACTCAGAGATACTTGATTCATTGTTTAACAGCTCCCGTTGTTGCACTAACAAAGTTTGACGTTTCTGTGTCTTTGCATTTTTGAGCTTTGCTAAAGCTAGACGAAGCTTACTCTCAAGCTCAGGGTTGTTTAATGTCAGGATAACTGTATCAGGCTCTACAACGGCCCCTGCTTTTAGCTTTATTTCGTCGACAACAGCATTGCTGGTGGCTGTGAGCAGTCTTTTATTAATTGATTGAAGAGAACCATAACCTTCAACTTTAATAGAAAAGTCACCTCGCTCTACTTTTGCCATCGTTACAGATTCAAGAGAGAGCACTTCTGCATTATCTGCAAACCCTAACCGCCAACCAGATAAAAGCATAATGGCTGACAAACCAATTAACCCCTGATAAACAAGTTTAGATGTGAGTTTCATTATTTTTTTCCTTCCTCATGTGATCATTTCTCTGCTATCAATGCACGTTTTATCAATATAAATATTTTTAACTTACTAATGCTGTGGCAAAAGGCTTGAAGTCGAGAAGGTAAAATACGTAAAGGTAATCATGAAACCAATAATCTTCCTCTGATTTTACTGTGACTAAACTGTAACTTTTTTATTTATCAAGTGTTTATATTGTTTGTAGTAACCTAGTTAATAGTAAAGTACAATATTTTGTAGAGGGATCATTAAGGTAGATGAGTGACTCAGTTGTATGCTTATTCGGATTGGAAAGTGCTATTTAAATACAGAAGAGATGTCTCTTCTGGTTGATGAACAGTCAATTATATTAGAGCCAAAGGTATTTGCTGTTTTAATGTATTTTATTGAGCATAACGACCGTTACATTTCAATGGCTGATTTACACCAAAACCTATGGCAAGATCGTTGTGTTTCTGATGCTGCTGTTAGACGAGTTATTAGTAAAATCCGTAGTGTATTAGGTGATGATCACAAAGAACCTACTTTTCTTCAGTCTCTTCCGAAACGGGGCTATAAGCTTATTTGCACTATTGAAGAAGTGTCCTCTATAGAAACAGAGCAACCTTCGAATACACACATCCCAACTAGTCAAAGAAAAAAATATAACCTTATATTAGCAACCTTTTCGATAGCATTTATTTGCGCTCTGTTTGTATATTTTCTACCTAAAAAAAACCATGACGATCCCCTGACAGTTATTGACACTATTACTTCTGAAAAGCGATCACTTGGCGTATCGAATAATGGTAAGTACATCGCTTTTAGCAATCGATTAAGTCACGAGAGTAATTATCAAATTTACTTGAAAAATCTAGATAATCAGTCAATTAAACCTCTCACAGACACTGCAACCTTGCCTATTGGATTAGCATTTTCAAATAATGATCGATATTTATACTTTTCGGATAATGATGTTGGCTCTGCAAAAATTAAGAGGGTATCTCTAATAAACCCAGCGAATAACGTAGAGGTGTTAGTTTCCGATTTTCATTTTATTACCAGTGTATTTTTTAATAAAAATGATAATAGCCTTTTTTTTACAGGGCAAAAGCAACCTCACGGTAGCATGCTTCTTTATAAGTTAAATAGAGTAGGCGGCCTTATAGAAGAAGTGACATCTGTGGCTCAAAAAGGGGTGTATGACTCATATGCTGATATTTCACCTGATATGAGTAAAGTTGCTGTGCTTAGAGTATTTTTAGACAGTAAACGTAATAACATACGTATTCTTGATCCTGAAACCGGCAACACGCTTTTTAATTATGATCATCATGATGTGATTTACAGCTTGCAATGGCTTAATGATGAGCACCTTGTTTTTGCTGATAAGAAACAACTGATAAAGTTAAATATTAAAACAGGCAATACAGAAGTGGTTATGAATACCACTGTTACAGCTCTAAACGTACTTGACCCACATACTTTATTGGCGATTAAAACTCGCGAAAGACTTAATACTTTTATTGAAAAAAAGCTTCCTATGGAGGTATTTAAAACCACAGAAGTGATACAAAGTAATAACACTGAACAGGGGCGTATTACCACCTATCACTCTTTAGGCAATAAAGTGTGGGTGATAGAAAAACGCAATAAAGTTAATTATTTAACTCTACATGAAAAGCATAACTCTGCAAGTAAAGTTGAATTATTTCAAACCGAGCAGCCACTTAAATTGATCAGTCCTTCAAAATCTGGACAATATGTATTACTCAAGCATCATAACCGAACCGCTATATTCAATGTCATAACGAATACATTGAATTACGTATCGAAAACAGATGAATTGATCGGGGATGTCAGCTTTTCCGATAATGAAGACTCTATCCTCTATTCTATCAAAACAGATGGGGAGTGGCAGATTTTTGAACAGACTATGGCAGATAGAACGAATACGCTCCTTTTTAAAGGTTATCGTTATATTCGCGAATTTGAAGGAGGGTACATAGTGGGTGACGAGTGGGGGAATTTATCTCGATTTGATGCTTATAATAATAGCTTTACGGCCTTACCGATAACGCTGCCTAACGATGCAATTGTAAACTGGGCTATTGTTGAAGATAGAGTGTTATGGAGTAATTATAACCTTATTGGCAATACAACTTTCTATGAAATGAATATAAAAGATGTTGATGGCAGCACTCTGTTAACACAGGAGTTTCCATTTAATGAAGTTTGGCCTTATTTCTATGTGGATAAGATAAATAATTTAATTATTATTAAAAGGTTAGGAAAGCAATCTACAGAAATAGTTTCTTTAAGCATTTAATCAATGGCTCTATAGGCCACATATCTTAATAAGGTGTGTTCTCAAAACATTGACTTGCCATTTATATTGTTTCGTTTAAAATCCAAAAACTTTCGAAACGAAACTTATGTGATCATATAAATGACAAAACGAAACACTCAACAACGTCGCCATACAATCTTAAGCCAAGTGAATGAACTTGGTGAAGTTGCTGTTGAAGCGTTAGCTGAGCAGTTTCAAACTTCTGAAGTGACCATTCGTAAAGATCTGACAGCACTTGAAAAAAGTGGCTTATTACTGCGCCGATACGGTGGTGCTATTGCACTACCGCAAGAAATCGTTGCAAATAGCAATGAGAAAAGCGACTCGCTTCGCAAAATGGCAATCGCACAGGCCGCTGCAAAGCTGATTAAAGATCATAACCGCATCATAATTGATAGCGGTCGCACTACCGCGGCGATGATCCCAGAGCTTGCGAGTAAACGCGGTTTAGTGGTGATGACCAATGCTATTAATGTCGCTAACCGACTACTTTCATTAGAAAATGAGCCAACATTATTGATGACTGGGGGAACCTGGGATCCGCATTCAGAATCGTTTCAAGGCCAAGTTGCGGAGAATGTTCTACGCTCTTACGACTTTGACCAACTCTTTATTGGTGCCGATGGCATTGATATTGATAGAGGTACCACAACCTTCAATGAATTAGTGGGGCTTAGCCAAGTGATGGCTGAAGCTGCCCGAGAGGTAGTGGTGCTGGTAGAGTCAGAAAAAATTGGCCGAAGAATACCTAATTTAGAACTGCCTTGGCAGCGTGTTACCACTGTTATCACAGACAACAATCTAAGCGCAGATAAGCGTGAGGCGATAACAGCATGTGGAGTACAGCTGATCTGTGCAGAAATTGAATAACCCGTAATAAGACCGACAACACCTTATTACATTAAATTTATGAAAACACATACCGCCCAAAGTAAAACGCTTTGGCATGTGCAAAAGGAGAAATTATGTGTGGAATCGTTGGGGCTGTTGCAGAACGCCCAGTAAACAAAATACTTGTTGAAGGCCTAAAGCGTCTTGAATACCGTGGCTATGATTCGGCTGGTGTGGCTTTACTTAAAGGTACTGAGCTAAACACTGTAAAGTCAGTGGGTAAGGTTGCTAATCTTGAAGCGGCACTGAATGATGCAGCAGTAAATGGTACTACAGGTATCGCACATACACGCTGGGCAACTCATGGTGGCGTAACTGAAGCGAATGCTCACCCACATGTTTCGAACAGCGAAATTGCCCTAGTTCATAACGGTATTATCGAAAACCATGCCAGTCTACGTGATGCGCTTAAAGGCGACGGTTATGAGTTTTTATCAGAAACTGACACTGAAGTTATGGTGCACCTTATTCACCAACTTCGCCAACAGCACGATACGCTTTTAGCAGCAGTACAAGCTGCAGTTAAGCAGTTTGAAGGTGCATTTGGTACCGTTGTTTTTGATAAAGCGAACGACAACGAAATCATCGTAGCGCGCTCTGGTAGCCCATTGGTGATTGGTTTGGGTCTTGGCGAAAACTTTATTGCCTCTGATCAACTTGCTCTATTACCTGTTACACGTAGCTTTATTTACCTTGAAGAAGGTGATGTTGCTCGTATTACTCGCGACAGTGTTGAAATTTTTGATGCAAACGGCGACGCAGTAGAGCGCGAAGTGATTGAATCAAACATTACGCAAGATGCATCAGGTAAAGGCGAATATCGTCACTACATGCTGAAAGAAATTTACGAGCAGCCACTTGCTGTACGTAACACGCTTGATGGCCGCCTAGTTAATGATACTGTAGCGATTGATGCCTTCGGCGATAGTGCTCAGCAAATCTTTAAAGACGTAAAACACGTACAAATTATTGCCTGTGGTACATCATATCACTCGGGCATGGTTGCTCGTTACTGGCTTGAGCAGTTTGCAGGCGTAAGCTGTAATGTCGAGATTGCTTCTGAGTTCCGTTACCGTGAATCATTTGTACATGAAAACAGCTTACTTGTGACAATTTCACAGTCTGGTGAAACAGCCGATACGCTTGCTGCACTTCGTCTCGCAAAACAGCAAGGTTACATGGCGTCAATGACCATTTGTAACGTACCGGGTTCATCGTTAGTACGTGAATCTGATTTAGCCTTTATGACAAAAGCAGGTGCTGAAATTGGTGTTGCATCAACTAAAGCTTTCACCACACAACTTGTTGGCTTATTAATGCTAACGGCATCTATTGCCCAAGAAAAAGGCCTAGATCAAAGTGCGATTGTGAATGCAATTAAAACACTTCCTAACAAGTTAGAAGAAGCATTACTACTTGCTGAAGGGATTGAAGATTTAGCTGAAGAATTTGCTGACAAGCACCATTCATTGTTCTTAGGTCGTGGCTCACAATACCCAATTGCGATGGAAGGTGCGCTTAAGCTGAAAGAGATTTCATACATTCACGCCGAAGCATACGCAGCGGGTGAGCTTAAGCATGGTCCTCTTGCGTTGATTGATGCCGACATGCCAATCATTGTTGTGGCACCAAACAACGAACTACTTGAAAAGCTTAAATCAAACGTAGAAGAAGTACGTGCTCGTGGCGGTATTATTTATGTATTCGCAGACAAAGACTCAGCGTTCAATTCTGACGAAACGATGCGTGTAATCAACGTAAATCATGTCGATGACGTGATTGCCCCAGTTGTATATACAATTCCGTTGCAGTTACTTTCTTACTACGTTGCGGTGATTAAAGGCACCGACGTAGACCAACCTCGAAACCTAGCAAAATCGGTTACGGTTGAGTAAGTTAAAGTATAAAGAGCCGGCTGTGGATTCTAAATAAAGTTGGAAACTACAGAACAAAGTTTGAAATATATTAAAACGGCCAATTTCATGGCCGTTTTATTACTTTAATGATATTTAGTATTCGTATACCTCTCCCACACCTCCAGACTTACCTTGTTTCTTTGTAGGAAAGTCATAAACAGCCCTAAATTGTCTTTTGTCTTTTGGAAGATGGTTTATCTAAAATATGGCAGCAGCTAAAGCTGCTGGCTTACCATGCCATTCGATTTCTGGTTGCGCACGCAGTTTAAGTTTAACGATTCACATAACGAAGAGTCCAATAAAGCTGAATATTGAAAATATAAAAAGCGTGATGATGCTATAGTTAAAGATGCCCAATAACATTAGATGAAGTCCAAAAAATTGAATTTCAAATATTAAGGCAGCCATTTTTATTTGAACAAGTGGACTTCCCACCCCTCAGAGTACAATCTACTACCCTTATTGTTAACTTGTTTTTATCACAAGGTTGATAAGTAATAAGGGGGATTTTATGTGGTTTTATATTATATAGCTTAATGATATTGTTATAAGTTTTAATTGAAATGATTAAACGTTCGGAGCAGCAAGTTATCAAAAAAATAAGTATTTGGTTGGCATATATTGCACTAACTCTATTCTTTGCGAATTGCAAAGCTCAACCTCAAACACCGCAGCAAATTGCTGGGGAATACAGCAAACTTGTTTATTTGGCATCGCAGGTTATTGAAGAGGTCAATGGGGCTGGACGCGTTGAACTTATTGAAAAAATAGAGAATTCAAACTTATTAGCGGACGATTCTATACTTGGTAAAATATTTCAAACGATAATTAGGGAAACTCTTGCTTCTCGGGGCCTGTTATCTTCAACTTTAACAATCAACCAATATAATTTATCTGAGCAAAACTGGGCTTATTTACAATCTATTGATACAGAGTTATACGCTGCGAATAGAAGTTTTTACATTTATATTCATGGTGTTAATGTCGAATCAACTCCTAATAAAAGAGTTGCCATCACTATCCCACAGTTACAAAACTTGAAACAGCAGATTATTGAACTTGGAGACAAGCATGCAATTGCAATTGTTAGTGCTCGTTTAGGAGAAGAAATAGAAGAAATTTCATTGCTCAAAGCGTTATCTGAATATGAATATGCTTTACCTTATTTGAGAAAATTCGATCCGTTGAGGCCTATGGAAACCCAAATGTCATCAATCCGTGTTCATCACTGGATTGCAGACATTTATAACGATTTGCAACTGCATATGGCTGCTTTAGAGCACGGTAATGTATTGTTATCATTATTAAGTGAAGAAGAAAAAAAACCTCTATACATCAATCCCAGTATTTATGCACTTAATAAACTGGGTCGGTTTGACGAGGCGCTTAAATTAAGTGACGAAGCAATTAGAAGAGCTGAACGCAATAAAAATGATATCGAACTGTTTATTTCTAAGATGTTGAAAATTTCTGTATTAACTCATCGAAATCAACAGCAGGATGGGGTAACTATTTTAAAGCTTTCTAAACAAATGGAACAACTCATTGGTAATCAACCAAATGAATCATTAGTTATGTATTTAAAGCTTGCTAGAGCTCTAGCATCGGCAATAGAGGAAAGCAAAGAAGTCGAATTTGAGCGTATAGTTAAAGACTATGCCGATCAGGCAAATTCTTTCATGAATAACAGTAATCACCCGGGGGATGTAAGTTTAACTATTTATCATAACTTAAGACGATTATATGAGTTAAATGGTAATTATGATAAAGCGTTTTACTTTGGTAAGTTATACCAATCTGCTAGGGTAAATTACAACTCAGAACATTTTGGGATAGGGAACATTACGCCGATTGATTCTTTAACTAGGGATATTGAAATAGCAAAGTTTAGAAATGAATTATCCATGCAGGAAAAGGCAGAACTAAAGAAGGAAAACCTTAACCTACAGCTCATCATTTTTATTCTATTATTTTCTTTGCTGGCGACAGCTACATTTATGTTTTGGCGTGATAAGAGGGCCTTAAAAAGAATAGCAGAAACAGATACATTGACTGGTGCAAAAACAAGAAGAGCAATGTACAAATTGGCCGAGAAGGCACTGCAAGTTAATAACTCGACCTGTTTCGTTCTAGTGGATCTGGATCATTTTAAGCAAATAAACGACTCCTATGGTCACTTGGCCGGTGACGAAGTTTTAAAAGGGTTTAGTAACGTAGTTTCAGAACGTATTAGAGAAACAGATTTATTTTGTCGTTATGGCGGTGAAGAGTTTTTATTAATATTAAACAACTTAGATAAAAAGACAGCGGTTACGCTCGTTGATGGCATTAGAGAAAAATTTGAAGGTATTAATAGCTGGAAAGAATTGGACTCTACGACAAATGTTAGCTTTTCCGCAGGTGTTGTCGAAATCAATCAGGTTTCTAATATAGACAGCATTATTAAACAATGTGACGGCTTACTATACAAAGCCAAGGCGAATGGACGAGCAAAGACAGAGTCATAAAATTAGATTGTATTGTTAATGGCGTTTAAATCGATCGTAATTAGCAATGCAAAATAGAATACGTTTAACTTTTTCAGTTGAAATCATCTGACGTAAGATATATCAACAGAGTTTTTGTTTCCAACTTTGATATATAAAATTAGAGCGATTTTTGCTCACTCAAATGCTCGCGTTATTTTTGTTTCTGACTTTGTTAAGCATCTACATCGGCTAATTAGCCGGCTTTTTTGTGACTGTAACTTGTTTGATTACTGTTCACTGATGCAATTTGTATTGCAATTGATTAGGATGGTTAAACACTCAGGCTAAGGATAATAACAATGAAAAAGCGCAGTGTTTTAACCTCAATAGGATTGTTCGTATTAGTGCTCAGCTCCGGCATTGCTTATGGGCAATCTTTTGATCTCATCATCAAAAACGCTATGTTGCTCGATGGTCTTGGTGGCAAAGCGGTTCACGCAGATGTTGGCATTGAAAGCGGCAAGATCACTAAAATTGGTGACATGACGGCTGACAAAGCTCAACAAGTTATAGATGCCAAAGGCAAGATTGTTGCCCCTGGCTTTATTGATTTACATTCCCATGCTGAGCGCTCAATTGCAGAGCTGCCTCGGCTCGATAACTTAGTACAGCAGGGTATTACCACTATTTTGGGCGGTAACTGTGGTTTTTCTCCTGTCGACTTTAAGCAATTTTTTGCGCAAACCGAGCGTTCACCTCTAGGGCCTAACTTAGCCTTATTAATTGGCCATAATGATGTTCGTAAAGCTGTAATGGGTGAAGAGCAGCGGCTTGCCAGCGCTGATGAGCTAAAAGCAATGCAAGTGCTGGTAGATAAAGCGATGCAGCAGGGGGCGTTTGGTTTATCGACTGGGCTTAAATATGTTCCTGGTGTGTACTCAAACTTTGCTGAAGTAAAGGTGCTTGCCGAAACCGCTCATGCTCAGCATGGATTTTTTGCATCTCATATGCGCGATGAAGGCGCAGAGATTGTCACGGCGATAAATGAAGTGCTCGATATTGCAAAAGACACGGGGATTCCTGTGCATATCTCTCACCATAAGCTGATTGGTCATCCAAATTGGGGTGAGAGTAAGCAAACTATTCAAATGATCCGTGATGCTCGCAAAGCGGGTTTAGATGTCACTCTCGATCAGTATCCTTACACGGCTTCTTCTACGCGGTTTGCTATTTTATTTCCGGCATGGTCATTGGCTGGTGGCCAAGCTGAAGTTGAAAAGCGTCTACAAGATCCAGAACTAAGGCAAAAAATAAAACAAGGTTTGATCAAAAATATCCGTGAAGATAGAGGCGGTGGTGACCCCGCAAGGCTGCAAATAGCGCATTATGCGGCAAACCCTACATGGGATGGGCTAACCTTTGCTGAAGTATTAAAGCGTGAAGGGCGAGCGCAAAGTATTGATGAAGCCGCTGAACTTGCCATTGAAATTCAAGCAAATGGCGGTGCTCAGGGGATCTTCCACGCTATTAATGAAGATGATGTTAAGTACATTATGGCTTACCCAATTACCGCAATCGCCACCGATGCGGGTGGTTCAGAACTTGGTAAAGGCAACCCGCATCCAAGAGGATACGGCACCTTTCCTAGAGTACTAGGTCATTATGTGCGTGAACAAGGGGTGATTTCATTACCTGATGCAATACGTAAAATGACCAGTTTACCCGCAGCAAGAATGGGCCTAACTGACCGAGGAGTGATAGCACAAGGCTATGCTGCTGACATTGTCATACTCGACCCTGCGACGGTTGCTGATAAATCAACGTTTAGCGCACCTCATCAGTACGCAGAAGGAATTGAATACGTCATTATTAATGGCCAAGTCATTAAATCACCAGATGGCATGACAGGTAAAAGTGCTGGGCAAATATTGCGTCATACGCTTTAGTTAAAATAATGACTTACATATACTTTTTTACGAAAAAGTTCATAAGTTATCTTTGTTTGTACCTGCAATTCTGTTAGCTTAAAAAATTACCAATATTTCTTAAGGATAAGTCGTGCGACTATTTAAGTTACTCTATATTAGTGGTTTTTTATTCTGTACTAGCCATGTCATGGCTCAACCAGCCGCTGATGAGGCGGTTACAAATTACAGCCAACATACGCATACTATCGAATCAAGTAATCTTAGTGAGCAGCGCACAGTCGTTGTGCAATTACCAAAAAGCTACCAAACAGATCCAAACAAAAGATATCCCGTTATTTACCGTTTAGATGGGGCCGGTAATTTACCATTGATTAATGCTGTGCTTGAACGCTTACAACAAAATGATCAAGCGCCAGAGGTGATTGTAGTTGCGATTGAAAGCACTAATCGACTTAGAGATTTTTATCCCACAGTGAACAAAGAACCACAAGGGCCTGTTGGTGAAGGCGGTGGTGCAGCAAAGTTTTTAGCTTTCGTAGAGCAAGAAACTGATGCCTTTGGTTAATAAACAGTATCGTACTCATGATTATAGAGTTATCGCAGGCGCCTCAGCTGCGGGTGTATTTGCTCTTTACGCAATGCAGGCTGACCCTGAGCTATTTCAAGCGCATATTGCTTATAGCCCTGCGGTATGGTGGAACTATGGCGCCCCGGCTAAGAGCCTAAAAACCTTTGTTACTAAAGCCAAAACTATTAACAGCTATGTATATATGAATATCGGCGAAGAAGCTGGCATTATGCGCGAAAGATACGATGATATGCAGCAAACAATGCAAAATAGTAAGGTGCAAAATCTGCGCTTTAAGAGCGATGCCTTTGCAGGCGTTTCGCATAACCTAACCTCAGCTGCTGGGGCATTTAATGCGTACCATGGCTTATTTTTATCTAAACATATGCCTCTGAGTGCATTGGGCGATGATGTTTCATCAATTGATGCTTATTATCAACGTTTATCTCAGCAATGGGGTGAACAAATAGCGCCACCAGACCGCGCTGTTAGGCTACTGGGTTACAGCTTAACGGATAACCAGCAATTTGAGCGGGCTATTGAGGTGTTTAAGTACAATATAAAAAACTACCCTAAATCAGCGTATGCACTGTCAGCTTTGTCATATGGCTATGAAATGCAAGGTAATATTCGCCAAGCATTAGTTCAAATCGAGGCTGCAATAGCCGTTGCAGATGACTCTTATCCTTACCCTGATTACTTAAAAGAGACAAAAACGAGGTTGCAAGCACAGTTGAGCAAGAGTTAAAAATATGGCCAACTTAAATGTTGGCTTTAAAGCACTTATTTTAATATTGAGCAATTACCATAAACCAGTTTCTGTTATTTAAAAGGTATTTAAAATCACTAATCCCTACTTAACGGCCAATAAATACGCTAAAATCGCAGGCTATTTTAGTAATGAGCCTACACCTTTTATGACCTCAACCGCAAACTCTAGCAATTTCAACGAACTTGGCCTTATTCCAGAGCTACTTGCTCGATTGGCTGATCTTGAATATACCCAGCCTACACCTATTCAGGCAAAAGCAATTCCAAGCATTTTAGCGGGTAGTGACTTAATTGCAGGAGCAAATACAGGTTCAGGTAAAACAGCGACATTTGCTCTGCCTATGTTGCAAAAGTGCTTTTTAGATAAGGGACTTAAAAAAGCACAAGGCAAAGGTAACTTTGTATCAGGGCTTATTTTAGTGCCAACCCGAGAACTCGCGGTGCAAGTGGCCGATAGCGTTAAATCGTACTCTGCAAATTTTAATGGTGCGATTAAAACTGTCGCGGTATTCGGTGGTGTGTCGGTGAATGCGCAAATGCAAGCATTGCGAGGCGGTGCCGATATTATTGTGGCAACCCCAGGGCGTTTACTTGATTTGATTTCAAGCAATGCTATTAAGCTTGATAACGTAAACACCTTAGTGCTTGATGAAGCAGATCGCATGTTGAGTCTTGGTTTTACCGAAGAACTTGCTGAGCTATTAGCACTTATGCCCGCTAAAAAACAAACAATGCTGTTTTCAGCGACGTTCCCAGATCAAGTTAAGCTATTAACCCAAAAGCTGTTAAATGACCCTGTAGAAATACAAGTTCAAAGCAAACAGGAGAGCACTCTAGTACAGCGTGTATTTACCGTAAATAAAGGTGAGAAGACCACTGTTTTAGCGCACTTAATAAAAAACCATAAATGGCGCCAAGTGTTGATTTTTGTGAATGCAAAGAAAGATTGTGGGCACTTGGCGAGTAAGCTTGAAAAGCGTGGTATTAATGCGCAGGTATTTCATGGTGATAAGGGCCAAAGTGAACGTACTCGCGTAATCGAAAAGTTTAAAAATGGCGAAATTGAGGTGCTAATTGCCACTGATATTGCTGCTCGTGGTTTAGATATTGCTAAATTGCCTGTAGTGATTAATTTCAATTTACCCCGTAGCCCTGCCGATTACATGCACCGTATTGGCCGAAGTGGTCGCGCCGGTGAAATTGGGTTAGCGTTATCACTGATTGATTACGAAGACTTTCATCATTTTAAAATTATCGAAAAGAAAAATAAATTTCGTTTAGAGCGCGAAGAAGTCCCTGGTTTTACCGTAAATCAAGCAAACCTCGATGCCGCACAAGCACTTAAAAACGACAAGCCCGTAGCGAAACCTGCGGGAACAGGTAAGAAAAAAAACAAAGCCAACCAAGAAGACGATGTTTGGAGTGGCTGGAAGAAACATTAAAAACCCTAAAAAACCCCGCATCTTTGCGGGGTTTTTACTTTTTAACAACCAGTTAAGAATTAAAAGTCAGTCGGTGCTGGTGGCACGGTGAGAGGCTTTTTCGGATTGTCTTTTAGCTCTTTTAAAAGCTCTTCTACGGCACGTTCAATCGATGGATCTTTACCTTGGTAGATTAGCTCTGGGCGGTCAACTACCTTGATATCAGGGGTGACACCTTCGTTTTCGATGATCCAGTTGCCATCGTTATCTAAAATGCGGAATGTTGCCGCGATAACTTGGCCGCCGTCGACAAGACTTGGGTTACCCGAAATACCAATTAAACCACCCCAAGTACGGGTACCAATGAGCTTACCTAACCCAGCTTGACGGAAGTAGTAAGGAATAGCATCACCGCCAGAACTTGAGTAACCATTGATCAGCATGGCTTTTGGACCATCATGAGCAAATTGTGGGGTTTTAGTTGGCTCAACGCCGCGGCGTTTCCAATAGTTAAGCGGTTTACGGGCAAGCCAAGTGATCATGTGTTCAGGAATAAAGCCGCCGCCATTGTATCGGTCATCAATAATCATGGCGTCTTTGGTGGTTTGCGGCATGTAGTTTTTAAACATGGCGCGGTTACCTTCGTAGGCTGTATTTGGTAAGTGAACATATCCAATACGACCATTTGATAGCTTATCAACGTAGGCTGCACGAGAGTTAACCCAGTCTAAATAGCGCAAGCCTTGCTCGCTAGCTACAGGCTTAACGGTAACTTGCCATGCACCTTTGCTGCGCGGTTTACTGTTAAGGACTAGCTCAACTTGCTCACCTTGCGTGTTCTCTAGTAATTCGTAGAAGTTAGCTACGTCTTTTACTGAGCGGCCATTTACGGCAATGATGTAGTCGCCGTTATGTGCTTTTACCCCTGTTGTACCAAGTGGTGAGCGGAAGTCTTCATGCCAGTTTTCACCTTGGAAAATTTGCTCAATTTTTACGTATCCAGATGGATCGCTGGCAAGTTTTGCACCCAATAAGCCGTGCTTTTTACGCTCTGCTTTTGGCATATCACCCGACTGCACATAAATGTGGCCTGAGTTAATTTCACCTGCGATTTCACTGAGAATGTAATCTAGGTCACTACGATGTGAGATAGCATCAGCCATAGGTTGATACTTAGCTAAAATTGCGTCCCAATCTTGGCCGTGATGGTTTTCATCGTAGAACCAATCACGCAATGTACGCCAGCCTTCAACATACATTTGTTGCCATTCAATCTGTGGCTCAATTTTTAAGGTCATCTTACTAAGATCTAGCTTATTCGCTGCTAGGTCTTGTTTTGCTTTTGGCTCAATTAAGCTGTAATCGTTACCCGCATGCACAAGCAGGTGTTCACCGTTGCTTGAAATAGTGTAGCTGCTTACCCCTTTAGCCACAGTTTCAAGCTCGCTGTCGTGAGCTGTGCCTATTAATTGTAGGCCGCCATTAGCCAGTGTTAGCACGCCATCTTTGACTGCCGTTAAACTGCGATAATCCCCTGCTGGTGCATTTAAAGCGGTTACACGTTGCATAAAGTCGCTGCTTTGCAGGGTATTTTTCGCTTTCTTGTCTTCATTTTTTTGTTTATCGCTGACGATCGCTGTTTCGTCACTTTGTAGCGCGATAAGCGGTTTGATACTGTCATTTACGGCAGCGGCATAAATACGCGTTGCACGATTAAACATGTAGTCAAACTCATAGCTGCTGAAGGCTAAGTTAAAGTCGCGCTCTGAGCTAAAGTAGAGGTATTGGCCATCAGGAGAGAAAGTTGGGTTTTGCTCATTGGTCATTTCATCCGTTAAGCGAGTCACTTTCTTTTTATCAATATTGTAGTGCCACAGTGAGGCATAGCGGTTTTCATTGTTTTTCACAAACACAATGTCTTCGCTATTTGGCGACCAAGTATATTGGCGAATGCCTTCTTCATCGTAGATGCTGGTATCAATTTTGTGTTGTTTACCCGATTTTGCGTCTATCCACCAGAGTGTGTGGTTCTTATCTGCAAATAACAGCTTTGAGCTATCTGGTGACCAAATTGGCGTAAAGCGCCAAATAGTTCCATTGCTGGTTAGCTGCTTGGTGGCATTATTTTTACTGCGATCTTTTAAGTAAATTTCGTATTCGCCACTTTCATCGCTCATATAAGCAATATAACGACCATTTGGCGACCAACTTGCGTCAATTTCGCGGCCTTTTGCTGTGTAAGATAAGTTACGCGTTGGGCCCTGTTTAACTGGTACGCTAAATAGCTCACCGCGGGCAGTAAAGAGCGCACGTTTACCGTCATGAGAAATCGACATTGAGTCGATAAAGTCGCTGACATTTTTTGTGTACGGCATGGCATATTGACGCACACCAGCAATGTTAATGCTCAGCTTAGTGCTTTTTTGAGTTTGTGGGTCAAAGCGATAAAGGTAGCCACCATTTTCATAAACAACAGCATTAGGGCCAGCTGATGGCCACAGTACGTCAAAGTCTTTATGGTTGGTTAGTTTTTTCGGCTCAGCGCCTTTTTGGTATTGATATAGGTTAAGGGTGTAATCACGATCAGATACAAAGTAAATGTTATCGCCAACCCAGGTTGGTTGCTGATCGGTAGCGCGGTTACTGGTTAGCTGCTCTGAGGTATTGCTTTTTAAATCGTAAACCCAGACATCTTGTGCACGACCGCCACGGGTGCGCTTCCAAGTACGAAATTCACGGTCAATTGGCGTGTAAACATATTTACTCCCATCTGGCGAAAGCATACCGCCGCCCGTTTCTGGAATAGCTAGAGGCTGTTCAAGGCCACCGTCAGCAGGCACCATGTATGGACGACCCATACGCTTACCCCACGGTGTGCGATTAGCACGAAATACCACATTTTTGCCATCTGGTGTCCAATCGAGAACACGATAATCAAAACCGCCGCGTGGTGGCATTGGGCTAACATCGTTGTAGTAAGTCAGTTGTTTTAAGCCTGAGCCATCGCTGTTAATGACATAAATTTGGCGGCTGCCATTGTACTCAGCCGCAAAGGCAATGCGTTTACCGTCAGGTGAAAACTTAGGGAAGGTTTCAAAGCCAATATGGTCAGTTAAGCGTTTGCTCTCGCCTGTTTGCGTATTAGCAATGTAAATATCGCCACCGTAAACAAAGGTAACATTTTGATTATGAATATCTGGAAAACGCAGTAAGCGCGTGTCTTTAGTTTCGTAAGCTGATGCCCAAGGTGCCAGTGTCGCAGCCATGGCCAGTGCCAACGTTGTTAGTTTTTTCATGGGATTACATCCTATATTGGGAACTGTTACATCATAACCATTAAGGCTTAAATAGCGATGCAGTTGCGATGAAAGGTCTGTTACAAAATATGAATAAAAAAGGTTGGCAGTAAATGCCAACCTTTGCGAGCTATGTCATACCATAAAACATAACTTCTTAGTGGTCGTGATCATCACTTTCTTCTGCGATACCTAACCAAGTGATGGCGCTTGGTGCAAAGGTCAATTCAAGATCACCTTCAATTTCAAGGTCTTCGATATGTACTTTTAGTACGTGCTGAGCAATCGGGTCAGCAACGTAAGCAAACTCGCTATTTTGTGATACAGTCATGCTAAAGTTCATGCCTTCTGGCATCGTTGTTATGTCTTCTTCAGTAATATCTACTTTACCTGCAAGCTCCCAGTGCATGTGGCCGTCGTGCTCATGGGCTGCAAGCACGTTTAAAAAGCCTAAGCTATCAAGAACCAAAAAGTGCTCACCGCTTCCTGAGAATGAGTAAGAAACAGCGCTTGCGCCTTCATCAAGTTGCCACTCTAGGGCTTCCATTTCAGCTTCGCTCGGATTGATGCTCACAAAAACTGCGGCTCCGCCACCATGACCAGATGCAACACCAATAAAGCTGTTGCTTGATTCATGACCATATAAAGTACCGATTCTTAAATCGCCAACCGCTTCAATATTTGCGATTTTTTCTGCATGGTATTCATCGTCATGCTGGTGTGTTACCAGAACACCGTCGCCACAACCAAATGCTACATAATCATGGTTTTGCGCTGCACCGTGTAAATCAGGGCAGGTAACTTCAATTGTTTGTTCAAGCTCATATTCACCATCATGTAGATGGAAAACACCAATTTGATCCGGCAGGATTTTCGCATTAGAAGTGCTTTCGCTATCAGCGCGTCGCAAGGTTGCAATTAGGTGCTCACCTCGAGGTTCTGCAACACCATGCATATTGATTTCGTACTGAATACCCGTAAGTGTTGTTGTTTCGTTTGCAATGTCGTTATCGGTTAATACTTCTACTGAGGCAACGGTACCTGTATCGGCATTACCATCGTAAAACACGGCCATTTGGCCATCATGTTTAACGATGTGAGTAGGGCGGCTGCCGGTTGTTAGCTCATAGTTACTAAATGCTGGGCCTTGTTTATAGTCATGTAAATGGTCGCCATGATTTTCGCGCCATAAACCGCTATCAATAAAGCCTAAGTAATCTTGGCTGCGGTTAGCAATAACTGCATAACGGTAGTTTGGTGAAACATTTAGTGAGCTTGAATCATGGATAAGCGAAAACGTTTCTAGTAATGAGTCGTCATCTAAATCAAAGATATTCGCTTCGTTGCTATTTGCTGCTAAAACCGCTAAACGACCCATTGAGTCAATGGCATAACCGTCATCATGATCGTGATCATGGCCATCACCACTGTCGTCAGGAACCTCGATAGGGTCTTTCTCAACAATATTTGTTTCTGCGTCACCACATGCGGTGATCAGGGTGCTACTAATTGCCAGTGCCAATAGTTTTAATCTAAATAAGTGTGTCATGTAGGTTTCCTTTATTTGTAATTATGTTTTAGAAGTAGCCGCTATTTGTAATTATGTTTTAGAAGTAGCCGCGAACACCAAGCGCAAAACTGCGCCCAGGACGTGGTGCAATATTTTTTAAGAATGAGCTATGAACGCGAGCTTCTGTGTCCGTTAAGTTTGTGCCTTTTAAATACAGCGATAGGTCTTGGTTCAGTACCGATAAGTCATAAGAGATGCTGGCATCAACGAGGGTGTAGCCGTCAGTTGTGGTTTCTTCATGCGCTATGCGGTCTTGTTCTTGGTAGCGTGTAACGTGAATATTTGCCGTTAGATTCTCTGTTTGATAGCTAAACTCGGTACCAAAACGCAGTGGTGGAGTACGCGGTAAATCTCCACCGTCTTTTAGGCGAGCACGTACATAATCTGAGAATAAATCGACTTTTAATTCGTCGGTTAGCTGCCAAGCAACTTGCGCTTCAAAACCATGTAAAACAACATCGTCTGTTTTAAATAAATAAACGGGTAGTTCAGATGAATGATCGTGCTCATCTTCGAGGTTATGTTCGTCACCATGGTCGTGGTCATGACCGCTTTCAGCGTAAAAACCTGTGTTGATCTGGTAATAATAGTTATCTACTTGGTTGTAAAATGCATTGAAGATAAAACCAACATCACCCTCGGTTTTACGAAATGTAAGGTCGATATTATTTGCAGTTTCTAAATCAATAGCTTCTTGTGAAAGCTCAAAATGACCGTCATGAGTATCGAAAAGCGCACCGACTTCATAGGTTGCTGTGCCTATGTGTGGGCCGAAAGATAACAGCTCAGAAGCAGACGGAGCTCGCTCAGAACGCGATACCGATAAACCAAGGTTATAACCCGGAGTAAAATCCCATACCACCCCTGTTGATAAACTCACCGGTGTGAACTCTTGGGCAACATCAAATACACGTGTGTAGTTTGATTCTTCGTGTTCATGTTCGTGGTCATGGTCGTGCTCATCGCCTTCTTCATCATGAGCATGGGCGTCAATTTCTGGTAACAGCACATTGTTAGCATCAATAGTGACTCGCTCAACACGGCCACCTAATTGCACTAAAAAATCACCAAAATGCTTTTCTTCCATAATTGCAAAGGCAATACTTTCAGTAACAGAAGGGGGGGTGAAGGCTTCAGAGCCTTGTGCTTCAACATCACTTTTTTTGTAATGAAAGCTAACGCCACCATTCCACTCATCAAATTGGCTATGCAGAATGTCAACGCGAAGCTCATTGGTTTCGTTTTTGAAGATTGTGCCTACTGCACCGTGTTCGATTTCAGCGTGTTCGTAGTCTGTGTGGCCAGCACGTAAGTTAATTTTGCTTAGCCATTCACTGTCGATATTGTATTCACCAAGTAGCTGGATTTTGGTTTGCTCGAGGTCTGCAAAAACGGCTTCTTCTTCGCTGTGCACCTCTTCGTGGTCATGTTCTTCATGCTCTTCTTCACCATGTGTATGGCCAGGAATACCGTATTGGCGGTTAAACTGCTCAACCGCAACGCCAACGTAACCTTGCTCAAATAAGTAGCTAGTGCCTACAGTAAAGCCATCTGAGTCTTCATTACTGTTTTCTACTACGTACTTTGAGCTGCGCTCGGTGTCGTCAATATCGGCAGCTACAGGTACTTCGTAATCGTCTGATTCACGCCAGAATGCATCAGCATAAAAGGCAAACGACTCTGTTCCTGTAGTAGCATTAAACGAAGCAATTTTTTGCTCATCTACAGAGTTATGTTCTAGGTTCCACTCGCCACGTGTAGTGCTGTCAGTTGGCACTCTGCTATCAACCACGTTGACGACACCACCAATTGCGCCGCTGCCATAAAAAAGAGTTGCTGGGCCACGTAAAACTTCAATTTGCTGCGCCGTTGATGCTTCAGATGCAACTGAGTGATCAGGACCAACACGTGACACATCACTCACATCTAGGCCATTTTGCGTTATTAAAACACGTGGTCCGCTTAAACCACGGATCACAGGGGTACTGGCAACCTTGGCATGGAAGTTTGTGTTAACGCCGGGTAGTTTTTCAAGGCTATCACCAAGCGTTGATGCTTGTTGGCGTCTTAATTGCTCGCCAGATAACACACTAACTGGTGAAGCAGATTCCATTGCCGACATATGAATCGGTGTTGCTTCAATATCAATAACTTCAATGGGTGAACGTTTTAGATTAAAAGTTGTAGTGTGGTCTTGGTCATTGGCAAGTGTGATATCTCGGTGCAAGTGAGCGTAACCTGGGGCTGAAATATGCAGCTCTTTTAAGCCGTTATTTAAGCCGCTGATTTCAAACTCACCTTTGTCATTAGTTGTTACTTTTTGATCTGAGCCTTCAAGGTCAACTGT
This sequence comes from Pseudoalteromonas shioyasakiensis, assembly GCA_013391845.1. Lineage (NCBI taxonomy): Bacteria > Pseudomonadati > Pseudomonadota > Gammaproteobacteria > Alteromonadales > Pseudoalteromonadaceae > Pseudoalteromonas > Pseudoalteromonas shioyasakiensis. Next base: position 468,679 of record CP058414.1, on the reverse strand, counting down.
TGCATTAGCAACTGCTTTACCTTGGTTATTTAAAACAACGCCTTTGATTGATTGCGCCAAGACACTGGCTGGTAATAATGCTGCTATGACGACAGCGACTCTTGAGATGTTATTCATTATGCATCACTCTTTGGTATGTTATAACGTATCAATTGTGCTTTAATTGTTATAATGTATCAAGTATGAATCGACGAATGAGTTTTATTCTTTTTTGTAACAGTATGCTTAAAGAGAGGTAAATGGAGTGATTGTGGTTATGAAAGCAGCAAAATTGGTAGTGATATGCTTGATGGTTGGATGTATTTTTTCAGCTCAAGGGCATCAACACCATCATCATTCACATGGTGAGGGAGTGCTTTTTGTGGTTCATGACCAAGGTAAGTGGCAAGTTAAGTTAATTTTGCCGGCTGGAGATATTTTTGGCTTTGAGCATCAGCCTGAAACCGCTGAGCAAAAGCAAATTATCAAACAAACATTAGCCCAGTTAGCAAATTCAGAGCAGTTAGTGACATTTAACGGCGAATGTAAGCTTATTCATGCAAATTTTGAAAACCCATTTGAGCATCACTCTCATCATTCACATCAAGACCTTGAAGTTGAATACTCGTTTAGTTGTGATAAACCGGTCTCTAAAGTCACTGTTACTTTGTTTGCATGGGCTGAAGCGATATCTGTTATAGAAGCGCAGTGGATTACAGAGCAAGCGCAAGGGATAGCCGAGCTTACAGCAACAAAACCTTATATTGAGTGGCCGCTATGAATAAACAGCGATTAACCAGCACACTTAATAAAGCAAAGCAGGTTTGCCTTGAACATGGCCGAAAATTCACCATTCAGCGCAAGCAAATACTGCAAATATTACTAACCACAGACGTACCGCTATCGGCCTACGAGTTGGCCAGTTGTTATAAGCTGCGCACAAGCTCGAGTGTATCTGTCATGTCTGTTTATCGAATCTTGAGCTTTTTAGAATCGGTAAACCTTGTTCGCAGGCTTAATAGTGCTAACAAATATATCGCTTACGGTACCGACAGTGAGGTTTTTAAGCGTGAGATTTCTTTGTTTTTGATTTGCCGTCATTGCCAAAAAGTAGAGACTTTAGCGGTTTCACAGAGTGATGTTGCAAAGCTTTTCCCTCATTTTGATGATGCAGGTTTTACCTCACAAACAAAGCAATTTGAAATGATGGGTGTATGCAATGAGTGCCAAGCAAAAATTGCTTGACGCGTTTTTAATAATTCATGTGTTCAATTTTATAGGAATTATTCAGTGAAATTACAAGAAAAGATGGACAAATTTGCCATAGGGTTATCAGCTATGTGTGCTATTCACTGCTTAGCTGTGCCTGTGTTATTGGTTTTATTACCAAGTGCTGCAGCATTGGGTTTAGGTAACGAACAGTTTCATTTTTGGATGTTGGTTGCGGTACTGCCAAGTAGCTTATTAGCACTGTTTTTAGGCTGTAAAAAACATAAGCGTTACCGATTATTGATGCTAGGCGGTGCAGGGCTGGTGTTGTTGTCTGCGGCAGTGCTGCTTGGCGAAAATATTATTGGTGAGGCGGGAGAAAAAATACTTACTTTATTGGGCTCGCTATTTGTCGTCATTGGGCATTGGTTTAACTTTCGCTTGTGCGGAAAAAAACGAGGGAATGAGTGCCTTAGTTCGTAGAGATATAAACTTGTTGGCCAAGCATTGATTGGCCAACAAGCTCATTCAGTAATAACTGAATTACTTGTAGAAGACTTCTACAGACCCTTTTACTTTTAATAGTAAAGGTTGGCCACGGCGATCAAGCGCTTTTGGAGAAGCGACTTTGATCCAGCCTTCGCTGATATTATATTCTTCAACGTCAAAACGCTCTTTGCCGTTAAGTTTTACACCAATTTCATGTTCGAAAACTTCTTCCACATAAAATTTACTACGTGGGTTGATAGAAAGTTGGTTTGGTAATTCTGGTTTTTGTGTATCAGTCATAGTTGCGATCTGCATTGAATAAATTGTGCGCCATTGTAGGCAATAGCTGGCATTGGCTCAAGTATCTGCATGGCAAATTTATTGTTTACTCGCAGGCTTGTTCTGAATGTTCGACGCACATGGCAACGGCTTCACTCTTTTTGTCGAAGTCGTGTGTTAAGCAGTAGTCAAAACGCATGGTTAACTCAATCACTTGTTCGCCCTTACGCTCTGGCCAATGCCAGTCTCTCACTATTTGTCTTGCTGCCTTTCTAACATCTTTACTAAAGCGCTTAGGTGCTGAATTTTCTATATTTAGATTTTTCACATCGCCTTGTGGTGTTACCTGAAAGTTGACAATTGCGCAGCCACTGCCTTGTCGATTCAACAGCCCTGTCGGGTATTGTACATGAGACATTGGTGGGAGTCGTTGCCAGCTAGGCTTATCCGTAGTGGTATCGAGTACCTGTGCTTGAATATCAACAAATGGAAATTTACGTGATAAGTCAGGGTTTGCGAATGAGCTGATTGATGCGCATGTAAGCGTTAATGCTAAAAGTGATTTATACATAGTTTTCCTTAACTTGTTTGTTTTTTGGTCATTTATTAATACTAATGATGAACTTGTATTATGTAAACAATAAAAAGATAGTAAAAATTCGGTACTAAATGATTTGTTATACTATATCAGCTTGGTTGTTTGTGTTATTTTATAACAAAACGTTTTCCCTTAATCTCTACAATTAGACCTTATGAAGTACTCAACTCTTAGTTTAGCCTTAGCTGCGGCATTTGCAGCAAATACACATGCAGCTGATAACAGCGATATGGAAACGATCACTATCGAGCATAAACAAGCGTTTCGTGGTGATATTCCAACAAAAGATTTACCGCAATCGATCACCACATTAAGTAAAGACATGATGACTGATAACGGTATCACTAAGTTTCGCGATGCACTCGATTTTTCTGCCAGTATTAGTCGTAAAAATAATGGCGGTGCGTTATGGGACAGCTACTCTATTCGTGGCTTGTCGGGTAACGAAAATATGCCATCTGGCTATTTAGTTAACGGCTTTAGTGGTGGTCGCGGTTTTGCAGGTCCGCGTGATGTATCAAACATTGAATATATTGAAGTGTTAAAAGGGCCGGGCTCAGCACTCTATGGTCGCTCAGAGCCGGGTGGTACAATTAACATCATCACTAAAAAACCGCAGTTTTATCAGCAAGGCCAACTTCAAGCCGAATTTGGCAGTGATGACCACAAGCGTATTCAAGGTGATTACACCAATGGTCTGACCGATGATTTAGCATTTAGAATCAACGGTGCATGGCAAGATAGCGACAGCTTTAGAGACTATGTACATCACGACAAATTCGTCATTACGCCTTCTCTTTATTACCAGATTAACGACAAGTCATCGCTTACTTATGAATTTGAATATGTTGACCAACAGCAAATGTATGATCGCGGTATTGTGGTACTTAATGATGATTTTGATACCGTTCCTGAGTCACGCTTTTTAGGTAACCCAATTGATGCGCCAACTAAAGTTCACTCTAGAGGCCATCAGATTAATTATAATTATGATTTTAATAGTCAGTGGTCATTACTAGCAGGGGCTAACTATCGTTCAGCAACCCTGACAGGAGAATCATCTGATGCTGAACTATCGCCATCTCGCCAATCTTTGTTTGATGATGGTAGAACGTTAACTCGTCAACATCGTTACCGTGATTATGAGTCTGAAGATACCTCTGTACGCTTTGAATTAAGTGGTCATTTTGATTTTGCAGGTATTACGAACCATGTACTCGTTGGTGCTGATGCGTATGATTATGAATTACGCACGGGGTTATATCGCTATCGTGGTGGTAATGGTACCTACACTATTGATATCTATGAGCCAGATTACAGCACTGGCAAAGGCCCTGAAATGGGCATGCAATACGAGAATAAAGAAGAGCAAAATGCTTATGGTATCTATTTGCAAGACCAGCTTGATTTAACCGATAACCTAAAAGTGATGCTAGGTCTGCGTTTTGATGAAATTGAGCAAGACATCTTTGAAACTAAGTCAGGTGTTGCTTCTAACAGTAAAGAAAATCGCATTAGCCCACGTTTGGGTGTGGTTTACGCTCTTAATGACGATATTAACTTTTACTCAAGCTACTCAGAAGGCTTTTTACCACTTAGCGGCACCGACGCAGAAGGTAAGCCATTCGGTTTTGAAGAAAGCGACTCGTTTGAAGTCGGTGTTAAATTTAGCTATGCCAATATCAGCGGCACGCTTGCTTACTTTGATGCAAGCAAGAGCAATATGCTGGTGGCAGACCCAGTCAATGTGGGTTATTCAACGCCAGTAGGTAAAGCAAATAGTACAGGTTTTGAGTTAGATTTAACGGGTTCATTGGGTGACAATACCGAGTACAACCTGTCTTATGCCTATGTAGATGCCGAGACAGCAACAGACAGTTTAAATGTTGACTGGTTAGTACCAATTCCGAAAGGCAGCCCACTTGTTAACGTACCAAAAAATAACCTTTCAATTGGTTTAAACCATGACTTAAGTGTATTTGCACAAGAAATAAAGATTGGTGGTCATTACCAATATGTGTCTGACCGTTTAGGCGACCCTGCTGATTTGACTTTTCGTCTGCCGAGCTATCAAACCGTTGGTTTATTTGCTAAATGGCGAGCGACTGAACGTACAACGGTATCATTAAATGTTGATAATGTGTTTGATGAAGAGTACATCGCAAGCTCATACAATGCATTGTGGGCCTACCCGGGTGCTCCTACGCAATTTAAACTTGGCGTGAGTTATGACTTCTGAGCACGTTAAAAGCCGTATTCACAGTATCGACATCATGCGTGGTGTCGTTATTTTGCTGATGTTACTTGATCATGTGCGAGAGCGCTTTTTCTTGCACATGCAGGTGGCTGACCCTATGGTGGTTGATACGACATCGCCGGGGCTTTTTTGGAGTCGCTTTGCTGCACACTTTTGTGCGCCGACCTTTATCTTTTTAACCGGTTTATCGGCGTGGCTTTATAGTCACCCAGCAAGTGGTGTAGCGCGCTCTGCACGAAGTTTTTTAATAAAGCGAGGGCTATTTTTAATCGCGCTAGAAGTAACCCTCATTTGTTTTTCGTGGATGGGTTACTACCACACCATTTGGCTACAAGTGATGTGGGCGATTGGCCTTTGTATGCTGGTGTTAGCATTATTGATTAAGCTGCCACGTAATCTATTGCTGGTACTTGGCTTAGTTATTGTATTTGGTCATAACTTACTGACCCCAATTAGCTTTACTCCTGATGAGTTTGGATATTCGCTATGGACGATTTTGCATGACCGAGGCTATCTATCACAAGGTGGTTTAATCGACGTAAAAATTAGCTACCCAGTGCTGCCTTGGATTGGCGTGATCTTACTGGGTTACTGTGCAGGTCCTTTATATGCGCACACTCAATCGGCGGATTCGCGTAAACGAGCATTGCTGTTGTTAGCGCTGTTATGTGTGGGATTATTTACTGTGCTGCGTGGTTTTAATATTTATGGTGAAACCCTGCCTTGGCAAACGTTTAGCACCGCAACCGAAACTATGATGTCGGTGTTTAACGTGACTAAGTACCCTCCATCACTAAGCTTCTTGCTTATCACTTTAGCAGGCATGTTTGTTGGTTTATGGTTCTTTGAAAGGCCGCTTAATCGCTTTACCAATGCACTACGTGTATATGGATCTGTGCCTATGTTCTTTTATATTTTACACCTCTATGTGCTTTTAATTATGTATCAAATTGGTATGTTGATATGGGGTGCAAATCAAGGACAGTATTTGGGAGTAAGTGATATATCCGGTATTTGGTTTATTACTTTACTGTTGGCAATAGGGCTTTATTGGCCAACCAAGAAGTTTAGTGAATATAAACGTAAGGCTAATAAGCCTTGGTTAAAGTATTTATAACTAACAATAAATAGACAGCTAGCTCTCCTAGTACGGGGGCTGGCGGTTTATTAAGTTGCTATTTGGGTGAGTTTTTGCGATATTAATTATATTATAATATTAACAGGAAGCTAATTAGATGACTCTGCCTAGTTCTCAATCTGCAAATGCTATTCGCATACTTGCTGTCGATGCCGTTCAACAAGCTAACTCTGGCCACCCAGGTGCGCCTATGGGTATGGCTGATATTGCAGCTGTATTGTGGCAAAACTTTCACCGTCATAATCCACTAAATCCAGATTGGTCTAACCGTGACCGCTTTGTGTTATCAAATGGCCATGGTTCAATGCTTCAATATGCATTGTTACACCTAAGCGGTTACGACGTAAGCATCGAAGATATTAAGCAATTCCGTCAGCTTCATTCTAAAACACCGGGTCACCCAGAATATGGTTACACACCAGGTGTTGAGACAACTACAGGTCCATTAGGTTCAGGTATTGCTAACGCGGTTGGTATGGCCATCGCTGAAAAAACCTTAGCAGCGCAATTTAATAAGCCACAGTTTGATATTGTTGATCACTTCACTTACTGCTTTATGGGTGATGGTTGTTTAATGGAAGGTATCTCGCACGAAGCATGTTCGCTGGCAGGTACATTAGGTCTTGGCAAGCTAATCGCATTCTGGGATGACAATGGCATCTCTATCGATGGTGAAGTAGAAGGTTGGTTCACTGACGATACACCTGCACGTTTTGAATCTTACGGTTGGCAAGTTATTCGTGATGTTGATGGTCACGATATGCATGCGATTGCTGGTGCAATCGAAGCGGCACAAAGCAACACCACGCAACCAACACTAATCTGTTGTAAAACAGTGATAGGTTTTGGCTCGCCAAATAAATCAGGTAGCCACGACTGTCACGGCGCACCACTTGGTCACGACGAAATTGCCGCAGTACGTGAACAGCTAAACTGGCCACACCCAGCATTTGAAGTTCCACAAGAGGTTTATAACGAGTGGAATAATCAAGCGAAAGGACAAGAGCTTGAAGGTGCATGGCAGCAAAAGTTTGCAGCTTATAGCAAAGCACATCCTGAACTTGCAAAAGAATATACTCGTCGTGTCTTGGAAAAAGCATTACCAGCTAACTTTGCTGAATTAGCTGATGAGTACATTGCTAAATGCCAAGCTGACATGCAAAACATTGCGACACGTAAAGCATCACAAAATGCGATCACTTTCTTTGCTAACCAGCTTCCTGAACTAATGGGTGGCTCTGCTGACCTTGCAGGTTCTAACTTGACCTTATGGCCAGAAGCAAAAGGCTTACAAGATGCAGCTGATGGTAACTACGTATTCTATGGCGTACGTGAGTTTGGTATGAGCGCAATCATGAATGGTATTGCATTACATGGTGGCTTTATCCCATTTGGCGCAACCTTCTTAATGTTTATGGAATACGCACGTAATGCAGTACGCATGGCAGCATTAATGAAAGCACAGAGCATTTTTGTGTATACCCATGACTCAATCGGTCAAGGTGAAGATGGTCCAACTCACCAACCAATCGAGCAAATCGCTAACCTTCGCATGACACCAAATATGACTGCATGGCGTCCATGTGATGAAACTGAAACAGCGGTAGCTTGGCGCCAAGCGTTATTAAAAGAAACCGGCCCAAGTTCACTGATCTTCAGCCGTCAGGGTACAAAAGCAATGGCTCGTGATGCACAGCAAGTTGCTGACATTGCAAAAGGGGGTTATGTACTTGTTGATAGCGAACAAGCTGCAGAGCTTATTCTTATTGCAACGGGTTCTGAGGTTGAACTAGCTGTGAATGCCGCTGCTGAATTAACAGCACAAGGCAAGCAAGTTCGCGTGGTATCTATGCCATCAACGAATCAGTTTGACAGCCAAGACAAAGCATACCGTCAAAGCGTGCTACCAACTGGTACACCAAAGATTGCTGTTGAAGCTGCGCACCGTGACTTCTGGTTTAAGTATGTTGGCCAAGATGGTGATGTACTAGGCATGGATACATTTGGTGAGTCAGCGCCTGGTGCCGTATTGCTTGAGCATTTTGGTTTCACAGTGGCAAACCTAGTTGCAAAAGCAAACGCATTACTTGCTGAATAATGTGACAGGCGAAAAAATTATCGTAATCGCAACACGATAAGCCTGCTTTTACTAAAAGGCAGGCAATAAAAAAGCCCGCAAACCTAGGTTTGCGGGCTTTTTTCTATTCAAATCGTCTGTTTAAACTAATTCGCTTAAGATTGACTCTAGTTTCTCTTGGTCAATTGCGAATTGACGAATACCTTGGCTTAGTTTTTCAGTTGCCATGGCATCTTCATTCATTTCCCAGCGGAAAGCCTGCTCAGTCATTGCTGCTGGCGCTTCTGCTTTTTCTGTTGCTGGTAATAGTTTTTGAGTTAATGGTGCGTCAGTTGCAGCTAGTTCAGCAAGTAGCTTAGGGCTGATAGTTAAACGGTCACAACCTGCTAATTGTTGGATTTCACCGATGTTACGGAAGCTCGCGCCCATTACAATCGTGTCGTAGCCGTGCTTTTTGAAGTAGTTGTAGATATGCGTTACTGACTTAACGCCCGGATCGTTAGCACCGTCGAAATCAGCGCTTGCATCTTGTGCTTTGTACCAATCAAGAATACGGCCAACGAATGGTGAAATTAGGTAAGCGCCCACCTCGGCACAAGCACGTGCTTGAGCAAATGCAAATACCAGCGTTAGGTTACAACGAATACCTTTTGCTTCAAGTACTTTAGCCGCTTGAATACCTTCCCATGTTGAAGCAATTTTAATTAACACGCGCGATGTGTCGATGCCTTGCTCTTTATATAGAGCAACAAGCTCAAGTGCTTTATCAATGGTTGCCTGAGTATCAAATGATAAACGCGCATCAACTTCTGTTGAAACTAAACCTGGCACTTGCTCCATTAATTTAGAGCCAATTAATACCGCTAGTTTGTCAGCTGCTTTTGTTACAACTTCAGCTGCGTCACTGCTTTGTGCTTTTGCCCATGATACGGCTTCTGCAGCGAGTGGGCGATATTTCTCAATTTGAATCGCGTTTAAGATGAGTGATGGGTTTGTTGTTGCATCTTGCGGTTTATATTCGTTGATTGCTTCAAAATCACCCGTGTCAGCAACAACGGTTGTCACTGCTTTAAGTTGTTCTAATTGACTAGACATAGTTATCCCATTCTTATCATACAAAAGTTAATGTAGTGGCTTTAACCTATTATTTGTGCTGAAAAAACAATCTAATCTTCCAGATAAACTGCGCAAAAAATCGCCCGCCAGCAGCAAATAATCCTGTTAATAATATTTTTATAATACCTTTACAATCTGGTATTGTTGATATTATCATACAAATAAAGATAATGACTAACAATGTTAGTAAGCAATTAGTGAAAGGTAATTATGTCTCGTTATACGTTGGGATTAGACTACGGGTCGGACTCGGTAAGAGCATTACTCGTTGATGTTGCGACTGGTGAAGAGCTTGCCAGCCATTTAGTAAACTACCCGCGCTGGGCACAAGGTTTATATTGTGACCCAAGTAAAGATCAGTTTCGTCAGCATCCACAAGACTATATCGATAGCCTTGTAGAAGTAGTAAATGGTCTTTGGTCACAAGTTCCAGCAGGTACTGCAGACAAAGTAGTGGGTATGAGCTTTGATACGACTGGCTCAACACCTGTAGCAATTAATAGCCAAGGTACACCACTGGCATTAACTGAAGAATTTGCAGAAAACCCAAATGCAATGTTCATTTTGTGGAAAGACCATACGTCTATTAAAGAAGCAAATGAAATCACTGAAGCTGCCACTAACAACGATGTGAACTACCTTTCACATATGGGCGGTATCTACTCTTCTGAGTGGTACTGGGCCAAAGCATTACATATTTTCCGCGTTGATAGCAGTGTTAAAGCAGCCACTTATTCATGGGTTGAGCACTGCGATTGGATGACCGCGCTAATGTGCGGCACTACACACCCTGAAGCATTAAAGCTAGGTCGTTGTGCAACGGGCCACAAACAAATGTGGAACGAGCAGTGGGGCGGTTTCCCACCAAACAGCTTCTTCAGCAATATCGATCCACTATTAGATGGTGTTGTTGATACGTTAAATGCAACGACAGAGCCAAGCGACCAAGTTGCTGGCAACTTAACTGCAGAGTGGGCCGAGAAGCTAGGTTTACCACAAGGTATCGTAATTGGTTACGGTGCATTTGACTGTCACATGGGTGCAGTCGCTGCCAATGTTCGCCCTGGTGTTCTAACCAAAGTAATGGGTACTTCAACTTGTGACATCACAGTAACGTCTAAAGAACAACTAGGTGATACTTGTGTTAAAGGTATTTGTGGTCAAGTTGATGGCTCAGTGATCCCAGGGTTAATTGGCTTAGAAGCCGGTCAATCTGCATTCGGTGACTTATACGCATGGTTCAAGAACCTAGTACTTTGGCCAACTCGTCAACTTACAAATCTATCTGACGCTGAACAAGCGTTAGTTAACAAGCTAGAAGATTCAATCTTAGTTGATCTATCAAAAGCAGCGGCAGCACTGCCTGTAACAAGCAACGATGTAACTGCGCTTGATTGGGTAAATGGTCGTCGTACGCCTGATGCTGACCAAAGCGTTGCCATGGCATTAACAGGCTTAAAGATGGGCACTGATGCACCTAAGTTCTTCAAAGCACTTGTTGAAGCAACTGCCTTTGGCGCACGTGCTATCACTGAGCGTTTCCGTAGCGAAGGCGTACCAATCGAGTCAGTGGTCGTTATCGGCGGTATTTCTAAAAAATCAGACTACGTAATGCAAACTTGTGCTGATGTTTGGAACTGCCCAATCGACGTTTTAGAAAGTGAGCAAAGCTGTGCACTGGGTGCGGCAATTATGGCTGCGGTTGCTGCGGGTGAGCACGCAACAGTGGCAGATGCTCAAAAAGTTATGGCGTCGTCTGTATGTCATCAGTATTTACCAAACCCTGAGCGCGTTGCTGTGTATGACGAGCTTTATGCCAACTACCAAGCACTTGCAAGCTATGTAAACGGAGACAAAGCATGAGTTTTACTGAACTAAAACGTGAAGTCTATGAAGCGAACATGGAGCTGCAACGTCGTGGCTTAGTAATTTATACCTTTGGTAACGTATCGCAAATCGACCGCGACAAAGGCGTGATTGCGATTAAACCAAGTGGTGTTTCGTACGACCAAATGAAAGCCGACGACATGGTTATCGTTGACCTTGAAAACAACATTGTTGAAGGTTCTATGCGTCCGTCTTCTGACACAAAAACACATGTTCATTTATATCGCCACTTTGATTCAATTGGCGGTGTAACACACACGCATTCGACCTATGCAACTGCATGGGCGCAAGCAAAACAAAGCATTCCTTGCCTTGGCACAACTCACGCTGACTATGTGCACGGTGACATCACCTGTACTCGTGAGCTAACCGATGAGCAAGTTAATGGCGATTATGAATTAGAAACCGGTATTCAAATTACTGATGCGTATCAAGACCGCGATCCGAAAGCTGCACCTATGGTGATTGTTGCGGGTCATGCGCCTTTCACGTGGGGTAAAGATGCCGCTCAGTCTGTATACCATGCCGCGCTACTCGAAGAGATTGCACGCATGGCGTATTTAACACGCACTTTAGATCCACACGCAGCTGAACTTAAAAAAGCAGTGATGGATAAACATTATCTACGTAAGCACGGTAAAAACGCGTATTACGGTCAGAGCAAATAGCAAGAATTTAGAGGATTATTAACATGACGACGATGACGAAAGAAGTTTGGTTTGTTACCGGCTCACAACATCTTTATGGTCCTAAGGTGTTAGAAACGGTTGCCAAAGACAGCGAAGCAATTGTAGCGGGCTTAAACAGCGAAGCGAATCTACCAGTAAACTTGGTATGTAAGCCTACCGTTAAGTCACCTGAAGAAATTCACGCTGTTTGCCAAGCGGCAAATACGGATCCTAACTGTGTTGGTTTAGTTTTATGGATGCACACTTTCTCACCTGCGAAAATGTGGATTGCTGGCCTAAGCGAATTACGTAAGCCTTGGTTACACCTTCATACTCAGTTCAATGCAGCCCTTCCTTGGTCTGACATCAACATGAACTACATGAATACGCACCAAAGTGCACACGGTGACCGTGAGTTCGGTTTCATCGGTACTGTCATGCGAAAAGAGCGCAAAGTTGTTGCGGGTCACTGGCAACGTGCTGATGTACAACAGCAGTTAGATGACTGGTGTCGTGCGGCAAAAGGTTGGGCAGAAAGCCAAACACTAAAAGTTGCGCGTTTTGGCGACAACATGCGTCAAGTTGCGGTGACTGAAGGTAACAAAGTTTCAGCGCAAATTACTTTTGGTTATGAAGTACACGCGTTTGGTGTCGCTGAGCTTGTAAAAGTGGTTGATACCATCACTGAAGAAGAAATTGATGCACAGTTAGAGCTTTATAAGCAAGACTACGTAATTGCTGACGAAACGCTACAAGACGATTACGCAGTGAAAATGCTACGCAACGAAGCGCGTTTAGAGCTTGGTATGGAGCGCTTCTTAGAGAAAGGCGGCTTTAAAGCATTCACAAACTGTTTTGAAGACTTATCAGGTCTTTCTGGTCTTCCGGGTCTTGCTACACAGCGCCTAATGTCGAAAGGCTATGGTTACGGTGGTGAGGGTGACTGGAAAACAGCTGCTATGGTTCGCATCATGAAAGTAATGGGTGAAGGCCGTGACGGCGGTTGTTCATTCATGGAAGATTACACTTACAACATGGGTGAGACTGACCAAGTACTTGGCGCGCACATGTTAGAAGTGTGTCCTTCAATTGCAGCGCAAAAACCACGCCTTGAAGTTCACCAGCACACGATCGGTGTGAAATGTGATGTAGGTCGTTTATTGTTTACTGCAAAACCGGGTGCAGCAATTAACGTATCACCAATTGATATGGGTAACCGTTTCCGTATTCTAATTAACGAAGTAGATACAGTGGCTCCGCCAGCTGATTTACCTCACTTACCGGTTGCTTCAGCGCTTTGGGAACCAAAACCAAATCTATCTGTAGCATCAGCTGCATGGATCCACGCCGGTGGTGCACACCACACTGCATACAGCCAAGCAGTAACAACCGATATGATTGTCGATTTTGCTGAAATGGCTGGCGTTGAAACGATGATCATCGATAACGATACGACGATCCGTGGTTTCAAAACAGAGCTTCGTCATAACGCAGCTTACTACATGCTAAAACGTGGTCTGTAAGAATTAGTACTTTATGTACTAGAACGTGCTGTGTGTGAGCACGTTCACCCCAAATTTTGTTGTCGATTAAGCCAGTGATGAGCCACGCTCTTCGCTGGCTTATGCTATTGTGAAGCGAAACTTTTTAGGAGTAGATATGATCGATTTAAGCGCCTACCAAGGCATTATTTTTGATATGGATGGCACCTTAATTGACTCAATGGGCAGTCACTTACAGGCATGGCAGAAAGCTTGCGAAGCCTATGGCTATCCATTCGATTACGACTACATGTACAGCTTAGGTGGCATTCCGACCGTTAAAACAATTGAAATGCTTAATGAAAAATTTGGCTTAGATCATGACCCTCTAGTTGTGGCAAAAGATAAACACCAATTTTGGGTTGATTTACAGCACCAACCGCTAGTGATTGACGAAACCGTCGCAGTACTTGAAAAGTACCATGGTGTATTACCGATGGGTGTGGGCACAGGTGCTGACCGCGAACATGCAATTGATCATTTAACTGATACCAATTTAATAAATAAAATTGGAGCGTTAGTGACTGCCAGTGATGTAAGTAAAGGCAAGCCAAACCCTGAAACATTCTTAAAAGTGGCAGAGCAATTAGGTGTTGAGCCAAGCCTGTGTGTGGTGTTTGAAGACACGCAAATTGGCTATCAAGCTGCCAAAAGTGCGGGAATGGATTGCATCATGGTGAAAGACGGAAAAATCCAACTTTAGCGATTAAATTTGCAATGGCACCCTTATTTGTATTATAAAACTATAAATACAATTACAAAAAGGTTATTCATATGTCATTGCAATGTGTTTTCCAAGGTTTAAAAACAACTCATCAAACAGCCAGTTCGAACACGAAAAAGTCGCGCGGGCTTTATGCATTGTTGGTGACATGTGGGATTGCCCTTACACCAGCTTGTGCTCATCAAGGAGACAATATGACTACTTCCCCTTCAGCATCAATGACGGCCTATGGCGTACTCGCTGATCAAACGCCAGTTAATCAAGTAACGCTGACTAACAGCAATGGTATTAGTGTTGATGTAATCAACTACGGCGGCATTATCACGCGTATTGAAACACCTGATGCAAAAGGTGAAATGGGTAATATTGTTCTCGGTTTAGATAACCTAGAAGCGTACACAAAAGCGACAACTTACTACGGTGCAATCATCGGTCGTTTTGGTAACCGTATCGCAAACGGTAAATTCACGTTAAATGGCACTGAATACCAATTAGCAACCAACGATGGTGACAACCATTTACACGGTGGTGTGCAAGGTTTCGATAAAAAAGTGTGGAACATGACACCGTTCACGACGCAAAACAGCGCAGGTGTTACCTTAAGCTTAGTGAGCCCTGATGGCGACCAAGGTTACCCGGGTGAAGTGACGACAGAAGTGACTTACACGCTAACGAACAACAACACGCTAGATATGCAGTTTATTGCTACAACAAGCAAGCCTACCATCATCAATATGACACAGCACAGCTACTTCAACCTAGCGGGTAAAGGCGACATTCTTGATCACCAAATGCAAATTAACGCAAAAGCAATTACGCCTGTGGATGGCGGCTTGATCCCAACTGGTGAGGTGATGGATGTGGCTGGCACACCGTTTGACTTCCGTACAGCTAAAGCAATCGGTCAAGATATCAAAGCAAGCAACGAACAACTGAAACTTGGTAAAGGTTATGACCATAACTTTGTGCTTAAAGACACGCCAAGCAATGAGCTTATTGAAGCTGCTACGGTTTACGAAGCAAACTCTGGCCGTACGTTAACAGTTTACACAGAAGAGCCTGCAGTACAGTTTTATTCAGGTAACTTCTTAGACGGTAGTACTGTGCAAGCGTCTGGCTTAGTGCATAATTTTAGAAGTGGTTTTTGTTTAGAGCCACAGCATTTCCCTGATGCACCAAATCAGCCAACGTTCCCAAGCACAACATTATTACCGGGTGAAGTGTATTCAACACGCATCGTGTACGAATTTGGTACAAAATAAAGGAACACAATCGTGAAAACAACAAAGCTTAAAAGCGCAATGCAAAAGGCTGGTTTAGCTAGCCTATTTGCCTTGTCGTTTGGTGCTCTGACGGGCTGTCAGACTACGGCTGAAGACAACACAGCCAAAGCAGATGTCGCAGCCGCAGCAAAAGCACCAATCCAAGATAATGGTATTTTTACCAATCCACTTTTTCCAAATGGCGCCGATCCATGGCTTGAGTACTGGGATGGTAACTATTACCTGACCACAACAACATGGACATCTGAGTTAGTGATGCGTAAATCACCAACACTAGCTGGCCTTGCTGATGCAACCCCTGTCAATGTTTGGTCTGATTCAAACCCTGAGCGTTGTTGTAACTTCTGGGCGTTTGAATTCCATCGTCTAAAAGGGCCAAACGGTTACCGTTGGTACATGATGTACACAGCTGGTACTGATGGCACTCTAGATAACCAACACTTAAATGTATTAGAAAGTGCTGGTGATGATCCTATGGGCCCATATGAATACAAGGGCGCATTAATGCCTAACGTATGGAACATCGACGGTAACTACCTAACGTATAAAGACAAGCTATATGTGATCTACTCACAATGGCAAGGCGATCAGCAATTAAACATTATTGCTGAAATGGAAAACCCATGGACACTGAAAGAGAACTCACCGCATACGGTGATCACGCGTCCTGAGCTAGATTGGGAAATCAGTGGTCGTAAAGTAACTGAAGGCGCTGAAATTTTACAGCACAATGGCCGTACGTTTATGACGTACTCAGCAAGCTTCTGTAATACGCCAGATTACAAACTAGGTATGCTTGAGCTTGTTGGTGACGATCCGCTTAAAGCGAGCAGCTGGAAAAAATACGACAAGCCAGTATTTGAGCGTACAGAAGAAGTGTTTGGCCCTGGCCACAATGGCTTTTTCACATCGCCAGACGGCACAGAAGATTGGTTAGTTTATCACGGTAATGATTCGGTAGAGCACGGTTGTAGTGCGACTCGCTCATTACGCGCACAAAAATTTACTTGGAATGACGATGGCACGCCAAGCTTTGGTAAACCATTAACACCAGGCGTTGAAGTAGCACCGCCATCAGGTGAATACGGTCCACTGGTAACACGAGTGCAAGGTCAGCGCTACCAATTAGTGAATGCAACAAGCGGCTTATGTTTAGATATTGCAGCTGATCCACAAGATGCACGTGCTGTGCAACGTCAGTGTGCGAGCACCAATGGTCAATGGGTTATTGATGCAACAACAGATGGTTTTGTTCGTTTAGCTAACCGTGAAGATAGCAAGTTTTTAGAGCTTGAAAGCTGTAATGATGCCGATAACGCTAAAGTGCAATCTGCAGCATGGCGCAATAACTTCTGCCAGCAATGGAAAGTAGCACCAAGCACAGATGGTAATGTATCTATTACTAACCGTTACACAGGCAAGCCATTAGCGGTTGCGGGCTGTTCTGCTGCACAAAACCAAGCAGTTTTACAGCAAAGCGACGCAACAGCGTGTGGCGACTGGCAATTACGCCCTATGGGTAGTGTTGTAGTATTAAGCCAACAAAGCGGTAAAGCACTTAGTGTGGCCGGTACGGATAAAGTGGGTACCAATGTTGAGCAACAAGCCTATACGCATAAAGATGCACAACAATGGTTCTTCACACCAACAGATACAGGTTATGTGAGCCTTAAACAAAGCGCTGACAGCGAGTTCTGTGCTGCGGTAGCTGATAACGCCTTAGTACCTGGTGCCAACGTAGAAATGGCTTCTTGTACGGCGAAAACAGCACAGTGGCGTATTGCTCCGGTAGAAGGCGGTGGCGTGATGCTAATCAACCGCTACACAAAACAAGCGCTTGGTTTAAGTAACTGTGGTTTAGCTGAAAACACTAACTTCGCACAACAACCTGATTTAGGTAACAAGTGCCAAGTGTTCCATCTGCGTGAACCAAATTAAGTTATAAGTAAAAAATCGACTCAACCAAAGCCACTTCATTTATGAGTGGCTTTTTTTGTGGCTGAAAGCTGCAAGTTAGCAAGAGTAAAGTTAACGAGAGTAAAGTTCCAAGCTGAGCGGTGCGGTTGTTTTGAGCGAAGCGAAACCCAACATAATCCATCAAAACCTTCTCATGCCTCTGCATTGCATATAAAACCCCACGTAGGAGGAACTTTAGTGCAGAATTTTGTCCATCACATAATCTTCACGGCTAAAGCCGTTCTACAATGCAATCCTAGAACCTAGAACCTAGAACCTAGAACCTAGAACCTAGAACCTAAAACCTAAATATAACCCCTAATTAATAAAATAACCTATGGGTTGCCACTGGCCACTATTTTTACTTAGGCTAATTGTTTCAACCGCTTGCTCTTTATTCATGAACTGGCTTTGAAATTGAATGATCACGTATTCGCCATCAGGTGTTCCGGGTAAAGAATCGTACTTCATCAGGCTTAAATTCTTACGTAAAATCACTTTGCCAAGTGGGACACGAACTTGTTTTAACACGTTACTCCAGTTACTTTGCGGCATTGCTTGTTTAAACAATGAGTCTGTTTGCTGCCAGCTTTGCTGATACTGACCATTATCAATTAATACGAGCCAGCTTTTAGCGCGATTTATAACCTCGAGTTCTTCAGCGTTTGCACAAAAGCAGCTTAAAAAAGTGATCAATAAGAGCGTTTTTCTCATAGCAATTCCATTTACTTGTTGTTTATTGAATTCGTCTTGAAGTGTTTTTATGTTACGGCGACGAACAATAAATACTATTCATCAATTGTGCGGTTTATTTTCCCGCAGATAAGCATTTTGACTGCCGATAAATCTTACAGCACATAGCTCAAGGTGCTTTGTACTGTTTTAAACTAATTGATCAAGTAACCCAGCGGATGCCAGCCGTCAGCAGCTTTACTAAGACTTAGCGTTTCAATCACAGCTTCTTTATTCATGAACTCGGTTTGAAACTTGACCACTAAATACTCACCATTTGGCAGACCGGGTAATGAGTCATATTTTGCTGTGCCAAAATAGGTGCGAGACATAACTCGGCCTAAAGGAACGCGTATTTGATTTAAGGCAGTTTGCCAGCGAGCTTTGGGCGTGGTGCTTTGAAAGACCTGATCAGCTTGCTGCCAGCTCTCGTGGTACTCACCCGAATCAACCAAGTTTAACCATGCTCTGGCAGTTGCAATAGGGTTTTCCTCTTCAGCATTGGCAAATAAACAAACCAATAATGATGTCAGTAAAAATAGTTTTTGTAGCGTAAATCCATTTACAGAAAGTAATAAAATTTGACGCATAAGACGCCCTCACTTCGTTCATAGGGTGAATTCATAATACGAATGAGTTGGTTAATTTCTATACTAAAAAAGTGTTAGTAAAGGTGTTTTGGTGAGATTTAAGTGTTGTTTTTTATTTGAACGATCTTTGCAACTGAGTCCTCACAGTGGCGATGTAGATTAAATTATTAAGTTTATACTGTTGATTTGTTGAGCAAAAAAAGTCGTGTTAACAGCTGCTAAATGTAACGACAATGACCATAAATAACGCTTATTTTTACTGCTAAGGAAGTTTCGTATTTGCGTGCTCGATATTTCAGAGCCCGCATAGTTACTGGGTTTTTGACCCTTTTTTGGGTTTTATGGGAGAAATAAGCGAGGGGAAAGCGACAAGAGTAAAGCTTGAGACGTAAAGCTTATAGCTCAAAACTTACAGCTTCCATCAAACCAACACACTCATTAGCACTCCTGGGTCGCTAATACCTGCTTCTTTTAGCGCGTCGCTAATTGATTGGCTAAGAGTCATTATTTGCGTTTGAATTTCCATGACCATTTTGGTCTGCGTTTCAACTTGCACTTTTACAGCTTCATCTTCTTGGTTTTTAAGTGCTTGCAGTTTGGCTAATTGCTCTTTGGCAAGTTCAAGTTGCTCTTTAAGCTTTTCTAGCTGTTCAACCATTTTGCGGATATGAGCAGGGAGTTCGCTAGTTATTTCTTCTTTTTGAGCGGGCTCTGTTTCACGACCAGAGAGTTTATTTATCTCTAGGTTGCTGAGTTTGTAGCCTACTTTTGGGTTGGTATTACCGCTTGCTGTATCTGCGTTTGAGATAGTTAACGCACTTGCTAATGAGTTAATAGCCATAATGATAGCGATGAAAGTGAATGATATGTACGTATCGGCAAGGGGTACTAAAGCTTTAGAAAAAAGCCGGGTTTTCACCCGGCCTTTCCAGACAACAAATAGTTGAGGTGAGGCAGCTCACCTCACTTTGTTACTCTTGTGCAGCAGCTGCATCGTAGAGTGCTTTTATTTCTTCAGCACTAATCGCACCGTTGAAAATTTTCAGTTCATCGATAGCACCGTTATAAGGTGTATCCCAGTAGTTAACACCGAGTGCAAACTCATTTGTTTCACCAGGAACCGTGAATACGCGCGGGAAGCCACCGGTTTCTAGCTGTAGTTCACCGTTAACATACATCTTCAACACGTCACCATTGGTACCATCAACAGTGAATGCAACGTGAGTCCACTCTTTTGCAGGAATACGGCTATCTAGTTCTGCATTATCGAAGAAGGCCCCGTTATTTGCCCATAAACGAGTTAGGCCTGTACCAGCCATAGATGGCACATAACTTAACCAAGCGTTAGCACTTGCTCCGGCAAAAAATACGGATGTGTAATCTGTGAAGCTTTCAGGTTTAAGCCACATAGATACAGAGTAGTCATTGGTAGTGATTAGGTTATCCGGTAGACGAACACCTGAACCTTCAAGGAATACTGCTTGGCCAATAATACCGTCAACATAGCTCACGCTACCGCCTGTATTATTGATGAAACCACCGGTTGATTTACCTGCCGCGTATGCGCCGTTTAATGCACTTAGGTCACCTTCAAAGCTGTATTCAGCAGGCGCAAGTGATTTTAAGGTTACATCGAATGACTTAGTATCAGTAAAGTCTTTGTACTTAATGGTTGCAGTTAATGTCACAACTTGGTCGCCAGCAGACGCGCTAGGTTGTGTCACAACAGCAGTGCCATTAACAGGTTTTAAGTACTCTTCGTTGTTTGACGTCCAGCTAATACCAGACACGAATGGACCTACACGTGGTAGCTCAAAGCTTTCACGTACTGCAGATAAGTCACCTAAATCAAGTGCACTCTTAATGAATGCAGGGAAGTTATCTGGGTTGGTTTGGTTTGTCATTGCTGCAGCATTAATATTAAAACTATTAAGGGCATAGTCATATACAATGAATTCATCAATTTGACCTTGGAAAGGTAAATCCCAGCCGTAGTTCACACCCAGAGCAAAGTTACTAGATTCATGGCTGAACATATCTGGGCGAGGCATAGAGCCAACTAAGACCCCATCCGAGTAATAGTTCATAATCCCTTCATCATAGCTAATGGCCACATGAGTCCATTCGCTTTGAGTTGCTTTTTGCGTATGAACTATTTGATTCCATAGCTCTTCACCATTATCACCAAGATAAAAACTCCAAATTAATGGGTTTTCGGTAAAATGAGCAGCTCCACCAGGTATGTAGCTAATCCAACGATTGGCATTTTCTGCTGCAAAGAATAGTGGTGTGTAAGGAGTGAGTGTGTCTGGTTTTGACCAAAAAGAAACGGTAAAACTGTCAGAGTTAATGATTTCATCAGGTAAGCGTACGCCGGTTGCACCATCAAAGTTAAAGGCTTTACCTGTTTGACCTTCTGCGTATGCAGCTGTACCAGCACCCACATTTAACAGGTTGTTATCTGTTACACCAGCATCATCAAGGTTACCTAAGCCATCACTTAACGAATCTTCAAACGCATAGTGTGCAATCGCATTTTTAAACTCAGGGCGCGCCTCAAGGTTTACATTAAAAGTCTTGGTTGTGCTCTCGCCATTTAAAGAGATATTAGCCGTTAAAGTAACCGCTTTATCGCTGCGGTCTGGTGTTGGAATAAATACAGAGCCTTCACTGGTGATGTAGTATTCATCACTACTTTCCCAGTTAATTGCAGCACCATCTTTACCTTTTGTTGGTAATGAATAGCCTTCGTCTGCAATTGATAATTCCGTTTTAATATCAAGCGCTTCTTGAACAGTACCCAGTACGTTAGCAGTATCTGTGATTTCATCACGTTTACTTGCCCAAATGGTAGCACCTTCGCTTGATGTGGCCGATACAGTGACCGCCATCGCATTAGTTGCATCATCCCATTGCCATTTAGCTACGCCAAAGTAAGTACCAGAATCTAACTCAAGTTTAATATTTGAGTCATCAATCATGTACCAGATACCTGGATCATCACCCGTTACTGAGTGATCTTCGTTTAATGCAATATGCATTGAACGAATAGCATCTGTGTTTACATCGTTACCATGGTTGATAAATTTGTAGTAACCATAAAGTTCATCAGCAACAACCATGTTGTCGCCTTCAAGCGGCACATAACGTTGCGGTGAAGCCATTGGCCAACCTAATGAGTTAATAAACATTTCATGTACACGAACTTGGTGCGCTGCAGTATTTTCAGGGAACTCAGTAGACGTTTGTGGGAAACGTGTATGCGTTACTAAGATATGACGACCTGTCGCTTCATCATAGTAAGCAGAGTTATGGCCTGGTGATTGGTAGCCCCACGCTGGTGCTGTTTCGCCAAGTTCTTGCGTGTACTCAAAGCCGCCCATTAGTTTTTCGCCGACTTCTAGGCCGCCTATAGCTGCAATGTCATTACCTGCGTTATCTAAGTAAGGGCCATCAGGTGTTTTAGAGCGAGCAACACGGATGTTGTAACCACCGTTAAGATCAAACCCTGCAACTGAGAAGAATAGGTAGTAGTATTCACTTTCTGGGCTGTACATTACAAATGCCCCTTCCATTGCGCGGAAGTCACCGCCTACTAGCTTTTTACCATACCCTTGGCCTGCTTCTGGCATACCCGTTTCTTCGTCCATTGCTAGCACGAAAATACCGCCAGAGTAAGAGCCGTAAACCATCCAAAGTTTGCCGTCAGCATCGTAGAAGGCAGCAGGATCAATGGCATTAGGATCAACGGCACCGTTCCATGTTGTTTGGCCGTTATCAAGTGGGTATGCTGTAAATTCTGCTTCTGAGCGATAACCGCTGCGTAAGAAAATGCCTTTGTTTTTATACGGGCCTTCAATATTGTCCGCTTCAGCTAAACCAAGGTAAGAGCGATTCCAGCACACTTCATCAACAACATCCGGTGTATCTGGGTTGTCTTGTGCACAGTGGTTATAGTAGAACCAAAACTTGCCATTTGGTGCCTGAATAACATCAGCAGCCCAGTTTCCAGTGAAACCGTCTGTCCATTCGATGCCTTCGGCAATTTCAGCTGTGTAGTTGTAATCAAATAGCGGACTTTCATTAACAGCTTCGTTAGCTGAAAGACTCGAAATCATTTCCCAGTTCAAGAGATCAGTTGATTTAGCGGCAGCAAGGTGTGAACCAAAAATATAATAAGTGTCGTCAACTTTAACGACAGAAGGATCATGTACGCTTACATTGGTAACCATTACGCTACCTGATTCAGTGTATTCAACACTGCTGCTTACTGTCGGTTTTGCACTTTGTGGGTCGGCAACCGCTGGTGCTGTGTCAAACTTAGTACCATCTTCTTTGCCACAACCTGTAACAGCCAAAGAGCAGGCTATGACCATGGCTAATTTATTTAATTTCATTTTATGTGTCCTCTTGAAACTGGGATTCATTTTTTTATTCGATTGTTGTCAATAAAATTGCCGCGTGCCTATATCAAACTAATAAGAACGTAGTATTGTAATTTTATAGTACGATTTAAAATGTGCAAATACTTTTGCAAAGGTAATTGATATGTAAACACGAAGTGTCAGTGTTTACAATGTGTGCAGCGGGGTTTTAATTTTTCAAGCTGTCAATTTTGGCGTTTTTTCGCTGTTTTTGCTCTTTCGGAGAAGTTTTTTGCTTAGCTTAAAGTGAGGGGTTTCAGATAAATATGTTTATTTGTATTACATTTGACCACTAAAAAGGGCTCTTAAAGAGCCCTTTTTGAGATTAGTTGTCTTGTTTACTTAGACCTTCAGTGGTCATGATAATACGTTTAAGTGTGCCATCTTCATTGTAATATAGCGGTTCAATCGCCACTGAGCGGCGAAAACGCCCGCCACTTGGTTTGCCATCAATCGGTTGTACAGCGCCAGTATGGTAAATAAAGTAGTCTTTACCTTTGTATTCGATGATTGATTGGTGGTTGGTTTCGCTGTTACCTGCGATCTCATTCAAGATACCTTTATATTCCCATGGCCCATGAATGCTTTTACTCATGGCATAACAGATCTTCTCAGGGAACTCACATGCGTAAGATACATAGTAGTTGTCGTTTTTCTTATGAACCCATATTGCTTCGGTAAAGTTAGGCAAGTCTAGCGTTTTAATTTCACCATCTAGAGACAGTAAGTCGTCGCTTAGCTTTACGTATTTTGGCATTAAGTTACCAAAGAACATGTAAGTATCACCGTTTTCTTCAGTGAAAATAGCTGGGTCAATGTCGTCCCAATCATTTGGTGTGTGCTTGGTCATGTCATCAGTAACAAGCGCGTGACCAATCGCGTCTTTAAATGGACCCGTTGGTGATTTAGAAGTAGCAACACCAATTGCAAAACCTGGTTTTGTATCGTTGTGGCGAACAGTTGTAAAGAAGTAGAAAGTGCCATCACGCTCGATCATATGTGAAGCCCATGCTTCACCTTTTGCCCATTTAAAGTCTGTTGCTTTCATGATTGGACCGTGTTTTTTCCAGTTAACCATATCTGTTGATGAAAAGGCTAACCAGTCATGCATTTCAAAAAATACGTCATTATTAGGTGCTTCATCATGACCTGTATAAAGGTATACGGTGTCGTTATGAACAAGTGCTGCAGGATCTGCAGTAAATACATCGGTGAATAATGGGTTTTGTGCAACGGTTAAGCTGCTCGAAAAAAGCAATGGCAGCGCTAACGCTTTCAATTTCTTCATGAGTGTCCTCTGTGATTAATAATTGTTGTTCGAACTGCTGCTTTTGTACTTAAGGCTCGCTCTAAGTGACCAGATAATACACAGTGTACGCCTGATTATACTGAGT
Source organism: Pseudoalteromonas shioyasakiensis (assembly GCA_013391845.1). Classification (NCBI taxonomy): domain Bacteria; kingdom Pseudomonadati; phylum Pseudomonadota; class Gammaproteobacteria; order Alteromonadales; family Pseudoalteromonadaceae; genus Pseudoalteromonas; species Pseudoalteromonas shioyasakiensis. The sequence continues at coordinate 444,338 of CP058414.1, read as the reverse complement.
AACTGATTGTTTACATCAAAACAAATCAGCAAAAGTGCAGCAAAAAATAGCTCTATATTGTATTATTGTATTTTAATCATAGTAGCACCAAAATACGCCGAGTAAATAACTTGTTAGCTCTTTTTTGTTGCTCTAGATGAGTGAAAGACAAATTAAATAAGCAAACCAGTAAACGCTAAGCTACTGATAATAATGGGCCTTAATAAATTCCCAAAACAAAAACGCAGCACGCTTTGAGTTTGTAACATGTTATAATTGCAACGTTTTTTGTAAACATAATGACAGTTATTTTAATTTGGCTTTTTGAGTTGACTGTTAAATAATCATACAATATGATTAAAGTTCAGGCAGCAATGTATTAACATAAAAAATATAGACACACTCGCGCACCGTTTTGACAACACACGATGCACAATGCAGTGGTCACTCTTCGGTAACTGAATGGGGAAAGTTCAGCGGACCGATATAACTATAATTTGGAGAACACCGCTTATGTTTAAAAGAACACACATAGCCAGTGCTGTAGTTATGGCATTTACCTGTCAATTTGCTTTTGCGCAGGAGGAAACACCAAAAACTCCTGATAATAACGTCGATGAGATGGAAGTCATTCAAGTATCAGGTATTCGCGGCAGTTTAAACAAAGCGCTAGATGAAAAACGTGCAAGCGTTCAAATCGTGGATGCAATTGTTGCTGAAGATATTGGCAAATTCCCTGATAACAACGTAGTTGAAGCACTACAACGTGTAACAGGTGTACAAACAACGGGCCGTGGTGCTGGTGAAGTAAGCGCGGTTTCAATCCGTGGTCTTACTGATGTTAATACCACAGTTAATGGTCGTGCTATCTTTACAGGTGCGGGTCGTGATGTGGCACTGCAAGACATTCCTGCAAGTTTACTTTCAGGCGTAACAGTTTATAAAACCCGTTCGGCGGATCAAATCGAACGTGGTATCGCAGGTGCGATTGATATTAAAACTCACCGTCCTTTCAACTTCGAAGGTGAAAAAGTTGTTTTAGCGGCACGTGCGATTTACTCTGATCAACCCGATGAAGTTGATCCAAATATTAGTGCATTACTCTCTAACCGTTGGGAAATCGACGGTGCTGGTGAGTTTGGTGCGTTAGTTAATATTTCATACGCTGAAACACATTACCGCGATGATTCTATGACTGCGGGCGCTGCATTTCCATTCTTTACTGATAAACCGCAGGCTAATTATTCGCCGTATTCACGTATACCGAATGAATTTTGGACTCAAGGTACTGAGTTAGGCCTACCTACAGCATCAGGTTCTACTTTAGATGTAAATGGTGAGCCAACTGAATATTTACTAGCGCGTGATGCAATTTTTGGTGCTTCATACACAGGTCTTCGTAAACGTCCTGCGGCGTCTGTATCTTTACAGTGGGCACCAGATGAAACCCTCGAAATTACAGCAGAAGGTTTCTATACAGGTTACGAAAACGAATCGCAAAATGCGATGTGGTTCTCAAATACTTTTGAAAACGGCAACGGCTTTATTGAAACGCCAACCGTGTTTGATGGCACTAACGTAATTAAAGAAAAGCAAGCAATTGGAGCAGGTGGCTTCCAAAGTGGCGATTTTTCATACGGTAAAACAGATAGCTACTTATATGCTCTAGGAGCCGAGTGGCAAGCAAGCGATTATCTCACCATCAACACTGAAGTTGTTTACCAAGACAGTGAGTACGAAACAGATTTTTTTGCAATGCGCTTTGACCGTAGAGCTTATGGCTTAGACGTTGACTTTAACGATAAAGACGGTGTACCAGGTATCGCGTTTTGGGATAACCCAAATACAGCGGTAAACGAAGCAGATATGGCTGCTATCGAAAACTGGAATGCCGGCACTATTTATGACAATGGCGGCGGTAATGCCGGTGATGCACTAACCTTCACATTTGATGCAGAATATCTTATTGGCGGCGCTATCTTCGATAAAGTGAAGTTTGGTGGTCGTTACGAAAAACGTACAGCGCAAGAATACACACGTGGTCAAGATGCTGGCATTGCTAACACTTCTTTAGCAAGTTTTATTGAACAGCTAGCAGCTGCGGGTGCATCCGGCGATGGTACAGGCGTTGTATTCCAGGTTGATGATTATTTCGATGGCCGCGCTGACGTATTCAACAGCTTTATAACTGCTGATGGTGGATACATGCTAGATAACGGCGATGCTGTTCGTAGTGTTTATGGCATTGAAGCTGAGGACGTATACAAAACATTTGATATCGAAGAAAATTCATACGCGCTTTATGCAACAACTAACTTCTTCTTAACGGAAGATATTAGCGGTGAATTTGGCTTACGTTATGTAAGCTACGAGCAAGATATGGACTTTGTCGCTGAATCTGGCGGAATGAACTCAAACGTTTTTGAAGAAAGCTCAGCAAGTGCTGATAGCAGCGCATTACTACCAAGCTTTGTGCTTAACTGGAACATCACAGATGATGTAGTGGGTCGTGTTGCGTACACAGAAACATTACGTATGCCTAACTTTGCTGACTTAAACGCGCTGCAATACTGGTACGATCCTCTAACAGAAGGTGCAACATACGGTACAGGTAATGGTGGTAACCCAGAGCTTAAACCTACAGAATCAAAGAACTATGACGTATCACTTGAGTGGTACTTCGCAGATACAAGCTCACTTTATGCTGCTTATTTTAAACGTGAAATTGAAGGCTTAGTTGTTGCGGGTCGTAAGCAAGTTGTGCGCGAAGGTGATGACGGCGTAACACGTCCATATGTATTAAGCGCACCAGTGAATGCTTCAAACGGTGAGTTGTCTGGTTTAGAAATTGGTTTAGTTTACTTCCCTGAAAATTTACCAGATTACTTAAACGGTTTTGGTGTGCAAGCAAGCTACACGATGCTTGATTCAGAACAGGATACACCTGAATTCAATGAGCTAGGTGAAATCTCTGGTTATGTTGATTCGCAAATGGCCGGTGTTTCTGATGAATCGTACAGCATCGTAGGTATCTACGAGCGTGATTCATTCGACATGCGTTTATCTTATGTGTGGCGTTCTGAGTTCTACACAGGTAACGAAGCGGCAATCTTTGCTAATCCAATTCAGTTTTGGAGTCGTCCTGAGCAAAGCTTAGACTTCCAATTTAGCTACAATGTGAATGATGATTTAGTGGTTACTTTTGATGCAACGAACATCCTAGATGACGTATATCAAAACTACTATGGTGAAGGTAACGACAACCTATTTAACTTTGGTAATGGTATCTACTCACGAACGTTTGCACTTGGCGCACGTTATTCTTTCTAAATTTCTAAAATAGACCCAAAACCCCGGCTTTGCTGGGGTTTTTTATTGGTTTTTATAAACCAAACTATCGGTCGAAAAGAGTTGCGATTTAATAAGTATGATAATACTATTAATCAGATTAGCATTAAATTTACAAAAATAACGAACGCTATGGCCAAGCTGTGTAATATCTAAGGCTGTAAATTTATTTGATGCGCAATGTTGATGGTTTTCGACATTGCTTGAAATAGTGAGTTGCGACTCATTATTGACCAATTAGGGTGTTGTTGTATGGAATCTCAAAAGTTATCCGTTGTAGAAAAGGTCGGCTTTGGTGCCGGTGACATGGCAGTGAATGTCATGGTTGCAGCGTTATTCTATTTTATGTCTTTCTTTTACACCGATATCTACGGGCTTGATCCGGTTGATATGGGGGTGTTGTTTTTAGTGGCGCGTTTTGTTGATGCCTTTACCGATCCATTAATGGGAGTGATCACCGACAAAGTGAAAACTCGTTGGGGTCAGTTCCGTCACTGGTTCTTATTTTTATCTGTGCCATATGGTTTGTCGGTCGTACTGTTATTTACTACGCCTGATTTCGACTACAACATGAAGTTGGCTTGGGCTTATGCCACTTACCTGTTTGCAACCTTGATGTTTACCGGTGTTGCCATTCCTTATATTTCTTACATTGGTGTATTAACCGCTGATCCTAAAGAACGTTTGTCAGCCAACGGCTACCGTATGTTCTTCGCTAAAATTGCTAATGTAATAATCGTATTTTCAGTGCCGCTACTTGCCTCATATTGGGGTGATGGCAGCTTGTCGTATGGTTATAAACTGGCAATGGCATTGGTATCGGCATGTGCCGTAGCACTATTTTTGTTTTGCTTCTTTACTACTCGCGAACGTATTACTCATGAGCCACAAACCGAAGGTGTACTTACGCAATTAAAAGTACTTATTAAAAATGACCAATGGTTACTACTGTGTGCAGCATGTGTGCTTGGTACGCTTGGCTATGCGATCCGTGGCAGTGTTGCTATGTATTACGCAACGTATTATTTAGGTGTACCAGATTTAGCGGGGGCCTTTACGAGTGCGGGTATTGCAGCATCTATTGTCTCAATGGTGGCAAGTACGTGGATCACCCAGCGTTACTGTAAAATGAAGCTATTCCGTCAATCACAAATTGCCGTGCTATTCATCTCATTGCTAATGTACTTTGTGGTGCAACCGGGCGATGTAATGATGGCGTTTGTGCTTTATATCATCTTGTCATTTGTGGTTGATTTACATGCACCTGTGTTCTGGTCTGCTATTGCTGAAGCCGTAGATTACGGTGAAATTAAAGACGGCGTCCGTGCATCGGGTCTATCGTTTGGTGGTATTTCATTCTGCCAAAAAGCAGGGGGCGGTTTAGCTGGCTTAGCGGGTGGTTTATTACTGGCATTTTTTGAGTACAAGCCTAACGTTGAGCAAACCGAATTTACCCTAATGGGCTTAGCACTGATGCTAACTATCATTCCTGGTGTATTCCACGCCTTGCTAGGTCTGATCTTGAAAAAATACAAAATTACCGATGAATACTATACGGATATGGTTATTCATAAACGCCTACCAAAATAACTACTCTTTAAACGCACACACTTAAAAAGTGTGTGCGCTTTGCTCTTTAAAATAACAATTCGCTGGGAGACAACAGTATGAACACATTCAAAGTTAGCTATTTGGCAAGCGTTTGCGCTGCAATATTGACTGTGAGCGGTTGCAGTGAAATGCCAACTGACAGTAAACAAGCTGCTTCTGTTGAGCATGCTGAACATACCAGCGAACAACATTTATTTGCCCTAAACCAAGTAAGTTTAAGTGCCAGCCCGTTTTTACATGCACAACAAACGAATGTGCGTTATTTATTAGCACTTCATCCTGATCAGCTGCTTGCTCCTTATCTGCGTGAAGCAGGCCTTGAGCCAAAAGCGCCAAACTATGGCAACTGGGAAAGTACAGGCCTTGATGGTCATATTGGCGGTCATTATCTTTCTGCCTTGAGCCTTGCGTGGGCTGCCACAGGTGATGAAGAATTAAAGCAGCGTTTAGATTATATGCTGAGTGAGCTGGATCGCGCTCAACAAGCCACAGGTGGTTACTTAGGCGGTATCCCAAATGGCGATGAAATGTGGCAGCAGATTGAAAAGGGTGAAATCAAAGCCGACTTATTCAGCTTAAACGACCGCTGGGTACCACTTTATAACATCGATAAAATCTTCCATGGCTTGCGTGATGCATACGACGTGGCAGGCAGTGATAAAGCCAAACAAATGCTATTTAAGTTAGGCGAATGGTTCTTAGCGACCACTGCTAAGCTAACTGATGAACAAGTTCAGCAAATGCTGTATTCAGAGCATGGTGGCTTAAATGATGTATTTGCTGATATGTATTTTATCAGTGACGATGAGCGCTACTTAAAACTAGCGCGTCAGTTTTCTCATAACATCATTATTGAACCGTTGTTACATAAAGAAGATAAGTTAACTGGCCTGCATGCCAATACACAAATACCAAAAATTATTGGTATGTTGAAAGTGGCTAATGCCAGCGATGATAAAGCATGGCAGCAAGGTGCTGACTTTTTCTGGAAAACAGTAAGCCAAGAGCGCTCAGTATCTATTGGCGGTAACTCGGTACGTGAGCATTTTCATGATAAAAGTGACTTCACGCCAATGGTTGAAGATGTTGAAGGCCCAGAAACCTGCAACACTTACAACATGATGAAACTGAGTAAATTATTGTTCTTAAAAACCGGTGATACGCGCTATTTAGACTATTATGAGCGCGCCACATATAACCATATTTTATCGTCACAACACCCAGAGCATGGTGGTCTTGTTTACTTTACCTCAATGCGCCCTGGGCATTACCGCATGTATTCGTCAGTGCAAGATTCTATGTGGTGTTGCGTAGGCTCAGGTATTGAAAATCACAGCAAATATGGTGAGCTGATTTATAGCAATACCGGTAAAGAGTTATGGGTAAACTTGTTTATTCCAAGCACGTTAAATTGGCAACAGCAGGGTTTACAGATCACGCAAGACAGCCAATTCCCAGATGATAACAAGGTCTCACTTACTGTGAATCGCTTGTCTGAAGAGCAAAGCACTGAGTCGGTAATTCATATTCGTAAACCGTCTTGGCAACAGGGGGAGCTGAACTTTACTTTAAATGGACAAGCTGTAAGCGCAACCGAAAAAGACGGTTACTACAGTATCAGCCATGCATGGCAAAGCGGTGATAAGCTTGCTTTTGAACTTAGCCCTAAGCTTTATACTGAGCAGCTACCTGATGGTCAGCATTATTACTCTGTGATTTATGGGCCTGTTGTAATGGCTACTAAAGTACACGCTTTTGCAAATGAAAAGCTTAACTTTGTTGCTGACAATAGCCGCATGGGCCACATAGCCGCAGGACCAACTTGTCCGCCAGAGGCTCTGCCAATCATGCTGAGTGAGCCTGAAAAATTTATTGCCGATCTCACTCGTAAACCGAGCCAAGAGCTTGCATTTATCGCCGATAAAAATGTGGCGATTGCTAAACAAGGTATCGATAACACCAAAAGTACTGAGCTAATTCCGTTCTTCCGCTTACACGATAGTCGTTATCAAGTGTATTGGCCGCAGCAAAGCAAAGCTCAGTTCACGCAATTTGTTGCCAATGCAAAAGCTGTTGAACAAGCGAAAGAGCAACTTCGTTTATTAACCGTTGATCAAATTACGCCGGGTGAGCAACAACCTGAAGTTGAACACGACTTTAAAGGTGAAGGAACCCGTGCAGGTGTCAATAATGGTCATCACTGGCGCGATGCGACAGGTTGGTTTGAGTATCAGCTTAGTAACCCAGAACAAAAAGCGGTTGCTTTGCGTGTTCGCTATTTTATTGGCGATGTGGACCGTCATTTCTCTATTAATTTAAATGGTGAGCAATTAGCTGCAGTTAGTTTGCCCGTAGGCAAGCCAACTGATGAGTTCTACACCATTGATTACCCATTAACAGAGGCAATGAAAAAGTCGAAAACGCTTACCTTACGTTTTGCTGCCGACAAAGACTCTGTTGCTGGTGGTATCTATGGTATTCGTTTAATCAACACACAATAAAGAGTTGGCTATGTTAAGCAACAATGTGTTTGCGACGGCTAAAGAGCAAATCTTACCGTCGCTTTTAGATAACAACGCTGAGCAACACAGTTTTTATCACACACCCACAGGGCTTGGTTATCGAATAATTGAGCAAGGTCAGGGGGATAAACCTAGTTGGGATGCCACAGTGGTTGTGCATCAACGGGTTACACTTAAAAATGGTCGGGTGTTATTCGATACTCGCAAGCAAGGTGCTGCTGTAGAGTACGAAATTGCAGAGGCGATAGTGGGCTTACAAGAGGCGCTGCAATTAATGAATAAAGGCAGTCGCTTTGAGATTTTAATACCTGCGCACCTTGCACGTGATGTGTATAGCTCGTTTATTGACGAGAAGCATCAGCAAGGCTGTCAAAGCCCCATGCTAGTTGATATTACCTTGCTTGATTTTAATTAATAGTACCTTCTTGGAACCTCAAACTAGGTCACTTAAGTAAATAAAAAACCTGCAATTTTGCAGGTTTTTTACGTTTGAATAATTACTTTTTAAGCTTGGTTGTAAGCTTATTTAGGTCGGCTGGGTTAACAACAGGCCAATCGTTTTTCCAACTCATAGGTAAAATACGTAGCTTTTGCACGCCATTATCTGCTGTTTCGTAGGCGTGTAATACTAAATAGTCTTTACCATCAAAGGTATATGCAGCATTGTGACCAAGGGCTGCCCAATCTTTGTTACCTTCAATAACTAAGCTACCACCACCATCAATCATTGAGCGACCTTGCTTATCTAAATATGGGCCTTCAACATTTTTGCTGCGACCTACGCGAACATTGTAAGTACTTTTTACACCTTGGCAGCACTTATCAAATGATACAAATAGGTAGTAATAGCCGTTCTTTTTAAAGATATAAGGTGCTTCAATCGGACCATGCTCCGTGTTTGGACGACTCGCAATGTGGTACCATTTTTCAGGCTTTGCTAAGCGAACCATGTCATCATCAAGTTGTACTAGCTTTAAGCCCCCCCAAAACGAACCGAAGCTCATCCACGGTGTACCCTTTTCATCTACGATAACCGCAGGGTCGATAGCGTTCCAATCGTCACGCTCTGGTACTGATTCAACCACAATACCGTAGTCAATCCACTTGTAATCAGGTGAGGCTGGGTCAAGGGTTTCGTTAACCGTTACACCAATTGCAGAGGTGTTTTTGCCAAATGCAGAGACTGAATAATAAAGGTAAAATTTACCATTTTTCTCGTACACATCGGGTGCCCATAAGTGGCCCCCGAAATTAGGGGAAACACGCTTTGCCCAACTTGGCTCATCTTTAAAAACGCGACCTGTGAGTTTCCAGTTGGTTAAATCTTTCGATTCATAATAGGTAATGCCAGGGCCTGTGCTAAATACATAATACGTGTCACCTTCTTTGGCCATGACCGGATCGTGTACTTCAACTTGCTTTGCAGATACGGCTGCGGCAGAAAAAAGTAGCCCTGTTGAAAGCCACTTCATCGCTTGTGTCACGTTACTTACGAGTCTCATGCTTGAATACCTTTTGTTGTTTTAACTCTTGTGTTCATTCAGCTACTATATAATATGTAATACAATATTAACAATAAAATCGAGACGAAATACAGGACACATTATGCTCAAAAAAATATCTCGGCTAACGCTTGTTAGTGCGTTAAGCGCCTCGTCATTGTCAGCCTTTGCTGATGCTAATAGTAGCAAGACTCTTGCGCCAATTGATAACCCCATTGTACTCAAACGTGCTGATCCATGGTTAGTTCGTGATGATAAAAGTGGTTGTTACACGTTTATTGGTAGTTCGCCGAAATTTGATGAAATTGAGCTGCGCCAAGCTTGTCGTTTAAACGATTTAAAATTAGCAGAGCCGAAAGTTATTTGGCAAAAGCGCGATAAAGGCCCAATGAGTGTCAATATTTGGGCCCCTGAGCTACATCAGATTGATGGCAGTTGGTATATCTACTTCGCCGCAGGTGATATCGAAAAGCCGTTCAGTATTCGTATGTATGCGCTTAAAAACGACAGTGCTAATCCGATGCAAGGTGAGTGGCAAGAAATGGGGCAAGTAACCAGCCACCTTGATAGTTTTTCGCTTGATGCCACAAGTTTCACGCACAAGGGTAAGCGTTATATGATTTGGGCGCAGCAGAACCAGCCTGCAACTTATAACTCTGCTTTATGGTTAGCTGAAATGGACTCACCAACATCAATTAAAGAACCCATTATCGCGATTACAGAGCCAACCCTTGATTGGGAAGTGCAAGGCTACAAGGTAAACGAAGGTGCTGCAGTCATCACCCATGGTGATAAAATATTTGTCACGTATTCAGCCAGTGCCACCGATCATCGATATGCGATGGGCTTGCTATGGGCAGATGTGAATGCTGATTTGCTTGATCCTGCTAGTTGGCATAAAAAGGCTGAGCCGGTGTTCACCACCAATGCTGAGTTAGGTCGTTTTGGCCCTGGGCACAACAGTTTTGTAAAAGCTGAAGATGGTGTAACCGATTTAATGATTTATCACAGTCGTGACTATAAAGAGCTGAAAGGCACACCACTGACAGACCCAAATCGCCATGCGCGAGCACGCATTATTACGTGGGATAAAAACGGTTTTCCAGTGTTCTCACCAGAACTCGCCGATTAAAAATTTTTAAAAAAAGGGCGCCAATTGGCGCCCTACAACTTTGGGAACGAACGATTACCAGAAGCGGTAGTAAATAAAGGCAGTAATACCAATAATACCCGCGGTATGAATGTAATCCCACTTATCTAAGCCAGCAGCTACTTCTTTCATCGTTGCTTTATCTAGGCTTGAGAAAGTAAGACCTTTCAATTGTTCTTCGTCTGCTTGCTTGGTGAAAATACTCACCACAATCATAATCGCAACGACCACGACAAATAGCAGAATACAGTAATATAACCAGTTCATCGTGGTGATCCACGCAAATGATGAACCTGTTAAATCATCTTTAAATGGCAGCAACACTAAGCGGATCATACCAAGCACAAAACCTGATACTAAACCCACAAAACCAGCAGTTGGAGTGATGCGTTTACTGCATAAACCTAGTAAGAATACTGCTGCAATTCCCGGTGCAATAAGAGACTGCACACTTTGCAAGTATTCATAAAGCACATCGGCTATTAAACTCATGACGGGTATCCACAGAAGGCCTAATATAACAATAACGATAGTGGCAATACGGCCTACTTTAAGAAGGTGCCTCTCAGATGATTCAGGTTTGAATTTTTTATAGAAATCAATCGTGAACAAGGTCGCTGACGAATTAAATAATGATGCTAAAGAACTCATAAGGGCTGCTACTAAACCACCAATTACAATCCCCTTAACACCAGCTGGTAATAGCTCAGCAACTAAAGTTGGGAATGCTTGGTCAGCACTGTCATAGCTAATAATACCTTTAACATTCAATGCGTATGCAATCATGCCCGGCACTAAGAAGATAAATACAGGAAGTAATTTTAAGTAACCGGCTAACATGGTACCGCGACGTGCTTCTTTAATGCCTTTTGCAGATAAAACACGTTGTACGATGTATTGGTCGGTACACCAATACCAAAAACCAATAATGAATGAACCAAATACAATGCCAGGCCAAGGGAACTCAGCATCTGAAGCACTACGAATAAGATGCATATTAGCATCGTTGATACGCTCAACTTCTGCCCAGCCACCTACTTTATCTAGACCAACAACGAGTATGACTAAGGAGCCAATAATGAGCACCGGAGTTTGCAACACAGAGGTCCACATAATGGCTTTCATACCACCAAGCACCGTATAAATACCCGTGATCACTACAAGGCCAATGGCTGAGATCCAGAAGAAATCGATACCCCAAATACTCTCAATACCTAAGATTGTTTTAAATGCGATACCGCCGGCATAAACCGTTACTGCGACCTTGGTTAATACATAGCTAATCAATGAGATTACAGATAAGAAAGTACGTGATTTAGAGTTAAAGCGGCGCTCTAAGAATTCAGGCATGGTGTAGACTTTACTACTCCAATAGAAAGGCACGAAAATCCAACCGAGTAGTAGAATGATCCACGATTGCATCTCCCAGTGAGCTAGTGCCATACCCGATTGTGCACCTGAACCTGAAAGACCCACTAAATGTTCTGAGCCAATGTTTGATGCGAAAATAGAGGCACCAATCACTAACCAACTTGCATTACGACCCGCTAAAAAGTAATCAGCGGTGTCTTCTTCTTTTTGTCGCATAGACATCACGACAACGCCAAGTAACAGGACAAAAAATCCTGCTAGCACTGCCCAGTCTAAGGTACTTAGTTCGACCATCGTGTGTTCCACCTAATTTTGAAAAGAGAGTTTAGCTTTATAATTGTTGAATAAAAATATTATATTATAAATAGGCCGAGTGAAAGAGATTTGTTAAAATAAGGTGACAGTCTGTGTTCTAAATGGTGACTATACTGTGTGAATTTTAGATACTTGTATTAGGTTGTTTTTTGTTTGCTATTGATTTTAATAGATTATTTGCAGGATGACGGAATAGCTTTATAGATGTATCATATTACTCAGATCTTTTGAGGAACACACATGGCGCGTTTAGAAAATTTAAACTTATCACAACAAGTTACCAATGAGCTCGGTAAAGCAATTATTGTTGGTGATTATAACACTGAAACGGGGCTACCAACTGAAGCACAACTATGTGAAGTGTATGGTATTAGCCGCACAGCTGTCCGTGAAGCAGTGAAAATGCTTGCTGCAAAAGGACTGATTTCTTCTCGTCCACGACAAGGTATTCGTGTTGAATCGGCGGAGAACTGGAACTTATACGACACAAGCGTATTAAAATGGTTACTAGAAAGCAGCCCTTCACTTTACGTACTTAAAGAATTCTTACAAGTGCGCTTGGCTATCGAACCTCAAGCAGCAGCACTTGCAGCAAGAAAAGGCGACCAAGCGGCAATTGCAGAAATTAAAATGGCACTAGATAAAATGCAAGCTGCGGCAGAAGAGCCTGAAGGCGTGATGCATGAGCCTGATCTTGCATTTCACACGGCAATTTTACATGCCAGTGGTAACCGTTTTTTCTACCAATTACGTGATTTTATTCGCACAGCGCTGCACGTGAGTATTCAGCATACTACGCCAGCTAAAGGCAATAAAAAGGCCATCGCTGAGGAGCACTTTAAAGTGTATAACGCAATTGCGAGCGGCGATCCTGAGCGTGCTAAAAACATGATGACGTACATGATTGATGAAGCAATGGCGTTTATTGAAAAAGAAATCGCTGATAAAGAAGCGGCTCAATAAGTATCGCTTCTTTACGTTGTAATGACTTTTAAAACATAAGGTTATAATGCCAAATTCAAACGAGCTAAAAACAGTTTACCCAAGCCTTGCTGGTAAGAGTGTGTTTATTACTGGCGGTGCATCGGGAATTGGTGAAGTAATGGTAAGGCGGTTCTGCGAGCAGGGCGCGAAAGTCACCTTTGTTGATATTGCAACTGAGCAAAGCGATGCGTTGTGCGCAAAATTAGCTGGTAAATATGAATTTGACCCACAATTTATCCATTGTGATATACGTGATGTTGAAGCTTTAAAAGCGGCCATTGAGCAAACTCGCCAGCAGCAAGGTGATATTGGTGTGTTAATTAATAACGCAGCCGATGACACTCGTCATGCTGCAGAGAATATGGATGTGAAATATTGGGAAGACAAGTTTGCAGTTAACTTACGCCCGTGTTTCTTTTCATCTCAAGCAGTGGTTGAGCAGATGCAGCGTTTAGGCGGTGGTAGCATTATCAATATGGGGTCGGTAAGCTGGCGTATTAAGCAGACCGGCATGCCAGCCTACACAACCGCAAAAGCGGGTATTGAAGGTTTAACCCGTTCATTAGCTGCTTCATATGGTAAAGATAATATTCGTGTGAACTCACTGGTACCAGGTTGGGTGATGACAGAGCGCCAGATTACGCATTGGCTAACCCCAGAAATGATTGAAGATGTTCGTTTAAGTCAGTGTATTAACGAAACTATTCAACCAGACCATGTAGTGAATGCCGCGCTATTTTTGGCCGCAGATGACAGCTGTATGATGACTGCACAATCATTGATAGTGGATGCGGGTTGGACATAATCTTGCGAAACGATAACAAAATGACTAGCGTGAAATAAAAATTTTACATAATTAAAATGATACTATAATAATAAAATATACGATTTAGGCTCAGCAGAGCTCATACTTAGGAAGGTGGTAAGAAAGTTTGACCGACTTTGTACTTGTTTATTTAATTCTGATTATTGGTGCTTGCCTACAAAGTGTTATTGGCTTTGGTTTAGGAATGTTATGTGTGCCTGTGCTTTACTGGCTAATGCCAGATCTGGTGCCTGGGCCAATGATTTTGAATGCGCTGTTTTTAACGTCGGTATTAATGATTAAGCACCGTGGCGCGATAGACATGAAGCAAACTGGTATATCTATTATTGGCGGTGCTATAGGTGTCATTTTAGCTGCTGTCGTGATGTGGTATGTCAATGCAAAGCAGTATCAGCTTCTGCTAGGGGTGAGTATTTTGGTGGTGGTGGCTTTGTCTATCATAGGTATGAAACCGAAAATCTCAACAATTACTAGTTTACTAGCATCAATGTCGTCGGGCTTTTTGGGTACCACAACTTCTGCAGGAGGTGCACCAATGGGGCTACTCTACCAAGCTGAAGATAAAGAAAAAATTAAAGCTAACTTGAGTGCATTTTTCGTGTTTATAAACCTGTTTGGCATTATCGTATTGATGCTTACAGGTTCCGCCGATATGACTGATGTAAAGCTATTCTTTTTTTGTTTGCCAGCAATTTTAATTGGCTGGGGCTTGTCGTTTGTGATTAACAATAACCTCAACGAGAAGGCCATTCGCGGCATAATCTTACTCGTTGCGGGGTTATCTGGCCTAGCACTTATTTTCATACATAGATAGAATGAGAATAGTTCAGCTGTTCGTGTAGTGAAGCCAATGCTCGATGACACCATCAAAATGATTATTTCTAGCCAGTGCCAATTAGGCGAAGGGGCCTATTTTGCAAAAGCACATAACTGCTTATTTTGGGTAGATATTTTAGGGCAGCGCTTGTTTCGCTTAGATTGCCAATCAATGCGAGTTAGTCAGTTTTCCATGCCAGAGCCTATTTGCTGGGTTATGGAAACCGAGCAGGGTGAACTAGTTGCAGGCTTTGCCAAAGGTATTTATAAACTTTGTAGTGAAAATTTCAGCCGCGAACTACTTTATTCAATAGACCATGAACCCTCACAAAATCGTTTAAACGATGGCAAAACCTCTCGCCAAGGCTTTGGTTTTTTTGGCTCTATGGACTCTCAAGAGCAAACCAATAGTGGTAAGTTATATCGTTTTGGACATGGGCAAGCTCCGATTTCTGTTGATCATAACTACACCATCAGCAATGGCCCTGCGGTGAGTAAAAATGGCTATTTTCTATATTCTACTGACTCAGATAAACAAACTATCTATCGTTTTGTTCTGAATAAGCAGGGCGAGCTTTCTGATAAACAAGAGTTTATTCGCTTTAGTGAAAGTATGGGCTTTCCAGATGGCATGACCGTTGATAACGAAGACCATTTATGGGTAGCCGCTTGGAATGGCTATGGCGTTTATCGTTTTTCACCAAGCGGCGAGCAGGTGCAGTTTATTCGCTTGCCCGCACCGCGTGTTACGAGTGTCGCATTTGTTGGCGAGGAGCTAATGCATTTAGCTGTGACTACCGCTGCAGTGGGTCTGGAGGACTCAGTTCTCGCTGATTACCCGCACAGTGGTGGCGTGTTTATTCTCGAGCCGGGCGTTAAAGGCATTGCTGAAACGCCCCTGAAACTATAGGTTCTCCATCACTTGGTAACGCAATTCTCCAAGGAAAGCGCGTGCTGCTGGACCAAGCTTATCACCATCTTTAAAGAGCAAGTGTAACTTAGCGCTGCGACTACTGTTATGGGTTAAATTAAGTGCTTTCATTTGCCTCGCCGCAAGGTGTTTTTCTATTGCTATTTTTGGCAACCACGCAAAGCCAAGTCCATTACTGATCATATCAATAGAAGTGCGCAAATGAGTTACCGTCCAGCGCTGATCGGCACCTAACCATCCACCATCTTGCTTGTGTTTATTGGCTGAATCGCGGACAACAATTTGGCGGTGTGATTTTAAATCTTCGAGGGTTATTTCACGCTCTATTGCATGCAAAGGGTGATCTGGGTGTGCAACGGCAATAAACTCAATATCACATAATTCTTCGTGAAAGTTTGCCGCAATTGGAAAGCCGGTAATAGCAATATCAACCTGATCGTTTTCGAGCAGTTCATTCCCCCCCATCAGCACAGACTCATGGAGTTCAATACGCAGTTGCGGGTATTGTGACGAGGTATCGTTAAGCACTTTATAAAGCAATTGCTGTGGGAAAATAGCATCAACAGCAATTCGTAATTTGCTTTCGATGCCTTCACCTAACGTCTGGCCTATTGCCTCAACTTTTGCGGCTTCATCAAGTAAGTAATTGGCACGGCGTAGCATCATTTCACCAGCTTCAGTGAGCACGGTTTTGCGGCCTTGAATGCTGAATAACTTTACATCGAGTGCAGATTCAATTTTGCCAACAGCATTATGAATACTTGATTGGCTTTTATGAATGCCTTGTGAGGCTTGGTTAAAGCCCCCAAATTCGACAACAGCACGAAACATGCGCCACTGTTCTAACGTAATTCTTAGCATGATGTTCCTTTGCTTACTTAACTACCTAATAGTACCTGTAAATACTGAAAAAGTTTACTTTTTAGGTGAGGGCAACTCAATATACTCAAGCTCATCACCGGGGATTTTAGCAAAACGCTGTGCTTGCCAATCTTGTTTTGCTTGCTCGATGCGCTCTTTGCTGTAAGCAACAAAATTCCAGTGTAAATACGGGACTTTATTGAATTTACTGCCACCGAGTAAAATAAAGCGGCTGTGCACCAGAGTCGTTATTTCGTGTTCGCTGTCATCAAGTAGTACAAAGTCGCCTTGGGTATAGCGCGTATCACCCACACTAATTTCACCATAAATAACATACACTGCGGTTTCATGATGAGGATGCGGTTTAGTTATATGGCTACCTTGCTCTGCTACCGTATCGACATAAAACATCGGTGAGTAGCTTTTCACAGGGGAGCTTAAGCCATAGGCATCACCGACAATGAGTCTCATCAGCACGCCTTTTTCGATTTTCTCAGGCAATTGCTGTTTTTTGATATGTTCAAAACGCGGTGCTATTTCGGTTATACTCTCAGGTAAAGCAACCCAGCATTGCAGACCATTGATGTCGTGCTCGCTCGCCCGCACTTCAAGGCTTTCTCTTTCTGAGTGCACTATCCCGCGACCTGCGGTCATCCAGTTAACATCGCCGGGTTCTATTTGCAGGCTATTACCTAGCGAATCGCGATGGTAAATACTGCCCGTAAATAAATAAGTGAGCGTTGATAGGCCAATATGAGGGTGAGGCTTCACATTTATGCCCTCACCGCGAGGAAAGTGATTTGGTCCCATGTGGTCAAAAAAGATAAATGGGCCAACCATTTTTTTGTCAAAATGAGGCAAGATGCGTTTTACATCGAGCCCACCAATATCATGGCTGGTTGCTGTTAATAACGTTGCCATATTCGCGCCCTCTTAAAAACAAATTCAGCCAACAACCTAGGTTATTGGCTGGGATAAATGTTAAGCCTGACTACGTTTTAACACTAGTTGATCTAGGCTGATTTTGCCTGCACCAACACTGGCTAATGCTAAAAAGCCGCCTGCCATTGCAATGTTTTTGTAGAACATTAAAAATTGCATTTGATCATCAAGTTGAAAGTGGAATAACAAAGCACTAACTAGGCTGAAACCAGCAAAAGCGACAGCGGTTAGTTGTGTTAAAAAGCCTAGTAAAATAAATAATCCGCCAACAATTTCAAAGGCAATCACAAACGGCAGTAAGAACTCTGGTAAACCGACACTACTCATATATTGCGCTGTAGCATCGAAAAACTCTATTTTGCTAAAGCCGGTTAGTAAAAAGATGGCCGATAAACCAATACGTGCCAATAAAGTGCTAATATTTTGTAAGTGTGGTTGAGCTGAGATTAAAGTAAAAAGTTTCATAGTAGGTATCCTGTTTCGTTAAGCAGTGTGTCTGCGATGGAGTAACTATAAGTTCACTTTAAAAGAATTAAAAATTGTAAAATCAGCATTTATCATTCTCTAAAAAAGAATCCAAAAAGAGGTTGAATATGAAGTTGTTGTTATTGATAGGGTTTTGTTTTTCGGTGGCTACAAGTAGCTTGGTGTTTGCTGAACAAAATTTACCAAATAGTCGTCATTATGAGTTGCTAGCTTCAGATATTGCGGTGCAGCAAAGCTGGCAAGTTAAAGACACAATTAAAGGTTATGAGATGCTGGAATATCAAATTAACCTTAATAAAGGCACTACCTTAACGGTTGATTTTGCTCCATCAAATTCAAGCAACTACTTTAATATTTTACCAAAAGGCAACCCAACTGCTTTGTTTGTTGGCCCGGTAAAAGGTGATCATGCTGAGATTAAAATCTCTGATGATGGCGATTATGTGATTCGGGTCTTTTTGATGCGCAATGCCGCGCGCCGTGATGAGCAAAGTGAATTTACTGCCGATATTAGCGTCGTAAAAAGTACATTAAAAGGCATGCACCCAAGCTGGGATGTCGATGGTGATGGGGTTAATGATTGCGAGAAAGACGGTAGCTGCGATCACACTGTTGACTACCGCCTTCCTCGAAAGTCGAATTAGGCCAATTTTAAGGCCTAATTAGCAAACTACTCAGGCGCCACTTCAAGCGTTGTGAATAATGAGTAGCGTACATTATCGATATCGGCCTCTGTTGGTTTTTGATCAACAGATGCTTCAATCAGATACATATCGGCATGAGCGAATGTCACAGTAAAGAAGCCTTTTTTATCGGTTGTTACTTTCACTTCGTCACGCTCATTGCGATAGCGTGCACTACCACGAACAATAGCAAGCTCAACGTCAGCGGCTGGTTTGCCATCCATTAATAATTGGAACTTAGCTTCTTCACCAGCAAATAGATCGTTCGGGTGAGTTGGGCCTGAAATTTCTAAACCTTGACCAAGCAATGTTGGCTTAGAAGTACCATTACGGCTTACAAAAGTATCAACCGTTGCGATTGATTTTACAGTGCGTACATCGGTTGCGCCTGCTGGTAGGTCTGCTTCTTTTTTACCTGCGAACACACGGCCACGGTTGCCATCTTTGTCTTTATAGAAAGTCATTAGCATTGGTTTTTGCTGCATAGCAATATGGTAAGTACCGTCTTGAGATAAACTCACTGCCGCTGAGTTTTTGCGTTTTAAGTAGTATGCGCGGATCGTTTCTTTAACCGGCTTACCATTTGGAGCAAGGGCAATTAATAAGTTGTCGTCATACTCTGCGCCTTTTTCTTTCGGGCGGTATGCTTTATCTGGGCTAAACAACTCATTCGAAATACTGGCATCGATCATCACATAGTGAGTTTTCTCACCAGATAAAGAAGTGTGAGATGGCATTAACCAACGGGCGTGTGCTTGTGCATAGCCAGAGGCAAGTGCTGTGAAGGTTACTGCGCCAATCAGCGCCGTTTTTAATAATTTTAATTTCATTGTTTGTCCTTAATTACTGGTAATGGTAACAAAGCTAGTCGCGAACTCTTTTTCGCCTTTAATTGTGACTTTGCCGTCTTTCGTTAAGTCGATTTCAACGCGGGTGTAATCTCGGCCACCTTCCTCACGTACAACTTCAACATTAAGCAGGTAGCTACCAGGTTTAACTGGATTACCTTTTAAATCTTTACCTTGCCACTCAATGGTGTAAGTGCCTGGGCGTTTTGTTGCACCTGTTACACCATCAAAGCTGTCGTTGCTACGACCTGCTTTTCGCCACCACTGACGTAAGTCTTTAAACCATTCAGCTTTTTCGACCCAAAGTGCAATAGTGGTAACGTGTTTACGTTCAGGTGTTTCTAGCCATAGCGCCACGTAAGGGCGATGATATGGAGAAACATCTAGCTCAGGTAAAGTGAACTCAACGGTGAGGTTGGGATCTTTTGCAAAGCTCAGTGGGCTGAATAAACAGCCAATTAGTAGAGCTGCGATTAAGTGGGCTTGTTTCATTAAGATACTCCTTTAAGTTGAGGCACCCAAACTAGATAAATGACCAAAGGCGTGGCAACACCAAGAAGCGTTAACCAAAGGCCTGCGGCCCGTTTTTTACGGTTTTGAAAGAGAATAATTAATCCGGTGATGGCAAACAGAATCATCAAAACAGCTGAGATATCAATGACCCAGCTCCATGCTTTACCTGTATGGCGGCCTTTGTGTAGGTCGCCAATCAGACTCATAAAGCCGCCGGTTTGATAATCAATATTGAGCTCGCCCGTTTGAAAATCGATTTCGGCGTAAGCAAAGCCTGCTGGCAGCGGATAGTCGAGCATTACTAACGCATCTTCTTTTTCCCACTCAATACTTTTTACATTACTAAGTGAAAATTGCTGCTGCATGTACTGTTCTATTTCAAGGTATAGGCTCGGTAACGTGTCGAGATTAGCTTGTGCTTTTTCGAATAACTTTGCAGAAACAAGTAGTTGGTTCTGACCATTATGTTTATCATTTTCGAGCCAACTAACGTGATTAAGAATGATGCCGCTGACACAAAATAAAATAAGTAAAAAGAATAAGGCCGTTGAAAGGTATATGTGTAAGGCGCGGCTAACGCTATAAAAGCTACGTTTGTTAAATGAGAACATAATGCGGTTTATTCGTTAAAGATACAGGCATGATAATGATTTGCATTACCAATAACAAGCGTGTTTACGTTCTTTACATTTCTTTGTTTTAGAAATGAATAGCGAGATAAGCAACTACAGCAAGTTGCGAACTGAGAAAACAGGCAAGCAGCATTAAACCGGTGTGTGTAGTCAGTTTAACTTGTAAGAGTGTTGATTTTTTTGGTGCAGAGGGGCGATTAATTAAATAGGCTAACACGCTCAATTCAATTACTGCCACTAAGTACATCACCCAAATTGGTGCGGCACTTTGTAGTAAAAAAGCATACCCGATAGCCATACCAAAACCAGCTAAGAACTTAGCACGAGTAGGAACAACCTTATGTTCTTGCCAAAACCTCAGAGGCTGGCCGTACTTTGGATGGTGTAGCAGCCAGGCAGAGAGCTTAGGTGATGAGCGGGTAAAGCACGCCAATGCTAGTATAAAAAAGATAGTTGTAGGCATCACAGGTAATGCAATACCTATGATACCTAAACCCACCATCAATAACCCGAGTAATTGATAGCAGCCATTTTTATAGGCGGTAAACGCCGCTTTCACATTCATCAATAAAGTTGGGCCTGATAAAACTTAAATCGTTGCAGTGCTTGCTCGGCACCCTCTAACAAAGTGGCTTGTTGCTGTTCACAGAGCTCAAGGCTATCAATAAGATGACTTAGTTGACAGCCTTTAGAGTATTCACTGGCTTAGCAAGGTAGCGTGCACCACGTTGATTATTTAACTTTAGCTCAGCTTCAACTTGTTTGCCTAATGTAGCTGCAGAAAATTGTGATCCTTCAATTACATACAGCTTTTGTCAATAAAACATGTTTAGAATGGCGCAATATAATAATGATTTACATTTATATAGCCAGAAAAACGTGCTTGCAAAGGTACAGAACGGACCTGAAATATGAGCATAGTGGCTATCAAGGAGTAAGGTATAAATTAAGCTAGTTATTACTCAATCTAAGAAGATCGTGAAATTATTGTGAGTTTTTGAGTAAAGTAAAGAAAGGCAAGGAGAACATCTCCTTGCCCCTAAATAGCTCGCTAAATTAAGCGGGTATATTACTATTAGAAATAATAACCTATATTGATATTGAAGCGGGTTTCAGTCTCATCGCTGTCGCCAGCAATTGAACCACCAACGAATGGTTGGTTTTTCGCTTGTACAAAATCAAAGTAAGTGAATAAGCCGCCTGCAGCAACAGATACACCGGTTACATTCATCCATGTATCTTCGCTGTTGTCTGACTTGTCATAAATAATGCCGTAGTCATTGTAAAACTGTAGGTTTGTTACCGGACCCCATTCTACAGGAAGGCTGTAAGCGATATTAGCATTAGTCATGGTCGCTTCTGCGGCAATACTATCGTAAAACGCATAAGCACCCACGGCCATACGGTCGACGTTGTCGATATCGTAGTTATATTCACCATGCTGAAGTTGGAAATTCCATGGACCAATTGTGCTGTTTAAGTGCACAGCCCAAGCGTAGTAGTCGCCAGCTTTATCTTCACCATCATGTAAGCCGCCAGATAAGGCTGAAACACCTAGCTCGGTGGTGCCGCCATCATGCTCAAAGTGATAACCATAACGACCAGAGAAGGTGTTGTACTCACCAATCGCATTGGTTGGTTCGGCGTATACACCTTCACCTGCAGAGCGGAAACCCACTACGTCGTATGAGTAACGGTCGCTTCTGTCGTCCACATAGCCGTCAACGCCACCTAGTTCATCATTTTTGAAAAAGCCAAGGTCAATTTGCCAGTTGTCAGCAATTTTGCGTTTGAATAGCACACCCAGGTCATGGTCATCTTCAAGACCAATATAATAAGTGGTGCCAAAGAAGTAGTTGTGTGAGTTATAAGGCCAGTTACCAAAAGGCACTTTGGTAATACCTGCCTGCACCTGCCAGTCTTCGGCAAAGTCATAGGCTGCATAGGCATACTTAACTGCGGTCATGTAATCGAAAAAACGGATCTCAGCGTTAAGCTGTACATCACCGACATCGCCTGCAAAATTTAGCCTGAAAATGTCAAAATCGAAGTCACCACCGCGGTTTTTATTGCCATCGTTATACGACGTATGGCTGAAGTTGGTACGTACAGCCCCACCGACTTTAATGCCAGATTCTTTTTTAGGTGCTTCTACGGCCGCTGTTTGCTGCTCAAGTTGCTTTTGTTGTTTTGCTACTTGTGCATCAATCTGCGCTTGTTTCTCGGCTTGTTGCTGCGATTTTGCTTCGGCAGCATCTAGTTTGCTTTGCAGTTGCTGCATTTGCTGTTTCAGTAATTGCAGTTGTTCTTGAAGGTCATCAATTTCAGATGCCTGACTAAGACTTGAAGTTGTGCCCAAGGCTATAGCAAGGGCTAACTTTGATAGTTTAAGCATGAATTTTCGCTAGTGTTGGAATGGGTACTGTTAAGAATAGTTGATATTCAGGCTGAACCCAAGCCTAGACACAGAAAATTAATATTAATCAATCAGTTTTAATTTTTACTGTGCTTCTAATGTCTTGGTGATTGCGCCAACCTCAAGCAGCGGTGAAGCATCGAGTTGATCTGCATCCATCATTGCAGCAATGCGTTGCATTGATGATAGTAGTAAACTTTGCTCCCACTCTTCTAGTGCTGAGAACTTTTCGATGAAGTGCTCTTGCAATGGCTGAGGTGCTTGCTCTAGTAGCTGTTCTCCCGCTTCTGTTAGATGCAAACTAACTCGACGCTTGTCTAATTGGCTACGCACACGAGTGATCAGATTACGGTTTTCTATACGATCTAATATATTGGTAACCGTAGCCGGGCTTAAGTTTACATTTTGTGCGATGCGGCTGGCGGTAATACCATCGGTTTGTGCAACCTCATTCATGATAAGTAATTGTGGGCCGGTTAGGCCTGAGGTTTTGTTGAGCTGTTTTGAATGAAGGTCGATGGCTCTGATCACTTTACGCAGCGACACTAATAACTCGTCATACTTTTGCATGTTTCTGTCTCTTAAAAAAGGCGGCATGAGGCAACCGCAATCGCGAAATATTACACATCTAATAAATTGAGTTCAAATAAATAATAACTATGTAGCTTATAATTTTCGGCGATAATGCTTATTATCGTGTTTGGTGATTAATTAGAGTAGAAATTAAAAGGTAAAGTTTAAAAATTAGATGGAGTAATTGTTGTTAATACTTAAAATGCTACTCGAGGTGACATCATCACTTTGTAGTAAAACAATTCATACAAATAACTAAATATTATTTACTAATAGCCACTGCATTGGGTATGGTGGATTTTTCTTTCATTAAATGGGACGAATTATGAAGTTATCGCCATCAGTTACGATTGAGCAAAGTGAAACCGGGCTTGAATTTATTAAAGTTGCTAGTGAGTTTTGTAGCGCAACTATTTTTCTGCAAGGTGCGCAGATCACTGAGTTCACGCCAACCGATAAAAAGCCATTATTATGGGTCTCTGAACTAGAAGATTACCAAGAAGGCAAAGGTGTGCGAGGTGGTATTCCGATTTGTTGGCCATGGTTCGGAGTAAGCCAACATGAAGGCTGGCCTGCTCATGGTGTTGCTCGCACAAGTTTGTGGCGCGCAGAAGAAGTGAAAGAGCAAGACGATTCTATTTATATCAGTTTGTCGCTGCCGATGACGCAAGTTGATGAAAAGTATTGGCCTTATAAAACTAAGTTGTTAGCTGAGTTTATATTAACCTCTAGTTTAGAACTGCGTTTAACAACCACTAACTTAGATAACCAAACTGTACAGTTTACTCAAGCACTGCACACGTATTTCCCAACACCTGCAATTGAAGAAACTAAAGTAGATGGTTTGCAAGGTGCGAAATACATTGAATTTGCTGAAGGTCCATTTGAGCAGAATGAATTAGTGTCGTTCGCTCGTGAAACAGACATGGTTTACACCGAAGCGAAAGATACTCAGCGTATCATCACACCTGATGGCATTATTGAAGTGGGACGCGAAAACTCAACATCGTGTGTGCTTTGGAATCCTTGGATTGATAAATCAAAACGCCTTTCTAATTTTGCTGATGACGAATACCACGTAATGCTGTGTTTAGAAGCGGCTAATGTCCTTGATGACAGTGTTGAACTTGCACCTGGAGCAAGCCACACACTTGCAACAAAACTACGCTGGGTATAATTTATAACATATAACAACTCAGTGTTAGCACGTAAGGCCGGCACCGCTGGCCTTTACAAGGAATTACCGTGTTTAGTAATCAACAAATAGAAACCCTTCCAAAGCATCAAACTATTCAATTCCAACCACTTGCAGATAATGCGATATGGCATGTACAACTAAATTGGTTGCTGTTTTATGTGCCTCTCATGGCTGTGATTATAGCTGTACGGCATTTTAATCCAGCCGTTAGCGAAGCTATTGCTACACCTTGGCTGCTGGTTTTGCCATTGCTGGTAATCCTATCAATGGTTTACAACCTCTACAGTATACGCGCCAAAGGAGTTGCAGTAAGAGAGCACGATATCGCTTTTAAGCGAGGTTTAATTTGGCAACAAATCACCTTATTACCTATTTCTCGCGTGCAACACACCGAAATTCATCGCGGTCCAATTGAACGAAAGTTAGGCTTGGCAACACTTAGACTCTACAGTGCCGGTGGCATGAGTGCTGATTTACATATCAGTGGTTTAACTGACGAACAATGTAATGATGTCCGACAGTTCGTGCAAAGTTATGGTGATAATACAACAACTCAAGATAATGAGCTTGCCGATGAGTAATCAACAATGGCAACGCGTGTCGCCATGGGCACTACTGTATTTTATTGTTCATTTTGCACTGCGCTTTATAAAAGATGGCTTACTTAACTTACTGCCAATTTTAGTGTTATTTGTCACGCAAGTTGAGCAAAAGCTGTTTTGGGGGCAAATAGCAGTTGCCGCAGCCTCTGTAGTTTTAGTGCTGTATGCCTTTGCTTATTACCGTAATTTTAAATACCGAATTACTGATGACAACGAAATACTGCTAAATAAAGGAGTGTTTAAAAAAGAGCGATTAACCTTAAAGTTTGCTCGAGTGCAAAACGTAAATATTGCTGAGCCTTTTTATTTTCAGCCGGTTAATTTAGTTAATTGTATTTTTGATGCAGCTGGGAGTAGTGCTCAAGAAGCTGTGATCCCGGGAGTAAAGCTTAGCTATGCCGAGCAAGTGCGCGAACAAGTCATGGCATTTAAAGCTCAGTTACAACAAGAAGATCTGCAGCCTATTGAGCAGAGTGAAGCAACAGACAAGCAGCAAAGCTTAACGATCAGCAATGGTGAAATTGCTAAATTTGGTTTGATGTCGAACATGGCAATTTTAGCATTGGCTGCACTTGCCCCATTTATGAATGTGATTTTTGAGTATCTCGAAAAAACCATTATAAATCGCCTAGAGGCCATACTGAATGAGCAAGCTGCCTTTGTTGGTAGTGCTGCTGCAATAGCCGTGTTAATTATGGTCATCACAATTGTTTTGTGTGCCATTTTACTGTCTGTTGTTATGGCTTTAGTGCGCTTTTTTAATTTTCAGCTCTATTTTCAGGATGATAAATTTAAGCGTGTAGCTGGTTTATTTGAGCGTCAGCAACTCTCGATAAGTGTTTCGAAAATTCAAAGTGTGCAAATTAAACAAAATATTATTGCTCGGCTACTTAATCGCTTTACCTTAATTTGCCCACAAGTGAGTAGTGGCGGTATGGCCGCAGGGGTTGCCGCACATAAAAGTAAACAAACTTTAGTAATGCCGGTATTAACTAAAGAGCAAATACAAGTTGTGTGTCGTTGGTTATTTCCTTGGTTTGTTGATTTAACGGCGCTTAACTTTATTAAGCCTGAGCGGGCTTTACTTTATAAAAATACGCTTTTATATGTTATGTTGCCAACCATACTTTCAGCACTAATTCTCAATAGCTTATTTGATGCTGCTACGATGCTTTGGAGTGTTGCGGTTGGACTAACTTTGATGCTCGGTGTGTTTTTAAGTTATCAAAAAACCGGTATGGCAATGTATCAACACGACGGTCGTTTCTTCGCTGTATTTAAAACGGGCATGTTGGGTGTTCAATATCGTGTTTTTGAAATCTACAAAGCGCAAAGCGTCACAACAACTAGTACTTACTTAATGCGAAGATCGCAGCTTAAGAGCTTGTATATACAACTGGCTTCTGGTTCAGTATCAATGCCTTACTTAAAAGCTGAGTTGGCTGAGCGGTTTACTGATTTTGCGCTATATGAAATCGAAGGTGTCGAGCGTAACTGGCTCTAAATGAAAATAATTATCAATACCGTTGATTCGTATTGTTATTGAGGTATACTAACGCAACGTTAATAACTACGGTGCTCAATGATTTATTTTCTACCTATTTTAGCTATTTCAGGTGTTGTTGCCTTACTGTGTTATGCACGTTCTCAGCAAGAGTGTAAAGGCTTGTGTGTGAGTGTCGCTGTTACAGTAATAGCGTTACTTGTAACCGCGGCTTTAGTCATCGCGGGGATCGGTGCATTAAGAAGCAGCCTGATGTTTGCCGTGACTATTTTTATTATTTATCAATTGTTAGACTTGGTTCGCCCGATTAAAATCGAGTAATTTCTTACACTTTTTAACTTCAGCCTTTTAAAAAAGCATCGCATACTAATTCTTAAATTAAGCAACTTGCTAATCAAGGATTGTGATGAAAAAAGCTCTGTTATCAGTGGCGTTACTTGCCGCTGGCCATGCCTCAAGCCAAGAGACTTGGCAAACTATTCATACTGAACACTTTAACGTGCATTTTAGTACTGAGAATCAACAATGGGCACGCTCTGCTGCTACAGAGCTTGAAATTGTTCGCGATAAGGTATTAAAGCAGCAAAACCGTGCCCTTGATGAAGTAGTCGATGTGCTGGTTTTCGACCCGTTTAATGCTTCTAATGGGTTCGCTTTGCCGGTGACGAATAAGCCTTTAATGGCCTTGTTTACAACGCCTCCGCAATCTGACACCGTGATTTCTAACACCGATAGCTGGCAGCAGTTATTGATTTTGCACGAATATATTCATTTAGTGCACCTTGCTCAACCGACTCGTAGCGATTTGCGCCAAGCTATTCGCGATAGTTGGGATATTTATGATTTAATCGAAAGTGACATGCCGCGCTGGGCTGCAGAAGGATATGCAACCTTACTTGAGTCGAAAATGACAGGCCGAGGCCGTTTATACGATAATCTATCAGAGGCAATACTAGTTGAATTTGCACAGCAGGGTGCATTGCCCCGATATAGCCAGTTAAATAGTACCGAAGGGGGTTTTTTAGCTGGCTCAATGGCTTATTTAATAGGCTCTCGCTTTCTTGCTTGGCTTGAAGAGAATCATTCACCGCAAACCCTTGATGCAGTTTGGACGCGTATGCAAGCAGTTAAATCGCGTGATTTTAATGAAGCCTTCAGCGGTGTATTTGGTAATTCTCCTGAGCGTCTCTATCGTCGTTTTATTGCCGAGTATACCTATAAAGCAATGGCTAAAGAAGTAAGTGAGCAAGCACTTACAAGCAAGCTTTGGTTAGAGCTTGAATTATATGCTTCGAACCCTGTTTTAAGTTTAGATAACAGTAAGCTTGCCATCGTTGAGCGAAACAAAGATGGTGAAACGCGTTTAGTTATTTACAGTACTGGTGACAATCAACAGGCTGCCGATGATTTTGCAAAGCAGCAACAAGCGTTACTTGATGATGATCCCGTCGATATTGCTGATCAAGCCCCCAGTGTTTTTAAGCGTAAGCAAAAACACGTGCTTCACCAAATTAATAGGCGGGGTATAAAAAACCCGCAGTGGTTAGATGAAAATACACTGTTTTTCACAGCCACAACAACCGTTGCTAAAGGCTCTATTCAAGGTATTTCTGATCTATACCGCTATGATATCGACACAGGAAAAGTGAGCGCATTGACGCATCATGCAGGGCTTCGCCGCTTTAGTATCAGTGATAACGGGCAAACTGTTTATGCTGAGCAAACTAAGCATGGCTTCTCAGAGCTAGTGCGCCTTGACCTCAATACGGGTGTCGCTACGCCTTTATTTGAGAAAAGCCTAGAAACGGTTTATGACTACCCATTACTAAGCCCTAATAAAACTCAACTTGCTTATTTAAAAGCGACATTGAATGCCAATTGGCAGTTGTATATACAAGATGTGAGCTCTCAGCAATCACTCGCTGTGCCTATGCCCGCAGGCTATCAATATGTGTCACAACCTAATTGGCAAGCAGATGGCAAAGGGATTTATTTTGTCGCGGGTAAAAATAAAGCTCTCGATTTGTATCATTATGATCTTAATAGCAATTCACTACGCCAATTAACACAAGGCCAAGAAGCTGTTGCGCACCCAATGGCAATGCATAATGGTGAACTTTTGTATTTATCGATCACTGCACAAGGGCCGAATATCAAGCATTTTGCTGAGCAACCACAAGGATTAGAGGTTGTTGAATTTGCTAAAAGTGCAGCGCCACCGCGAGGACAGGTAACGAGCGAAGTATTACCTGAGGCGAAAATCTACCCGCAAAGCCCAACTGAGCCAATCAATTATGATATATGGCAGCAAAAACCAACCTTTTCGTTGGCATCTCAGTATTATTCGGCTTCATCATCGCTTCTTACCCTTGGCCTGAAAAGTAGTGATTTCTTGAAACAGCTCGATTTACAAGCCGGCTATAGTGCTGATTTACATGACAAAGCACTAGAAGGGATGTTCGCGGCCGCTAAGTATTCTGCGTTTGATTTAAAATTTAAAGCGCTGCTATTTGATTACGACCTCGAATCAGCAAAACAGTACCATTCACAAACGTCGCTGAACATAAGTAATACAGGGGCACATTTTGCCATGAGCTACCCGTTGCAGTTTCAGCAGCTCAGTATTACACCGAGTTTGAGCTATAACTACAGTGATTTTAGTAAAGGTGATGATCAATGGTTAAAGTTTGGACTTGAACAAAAATGGCAACATGACAGACAACGATATGGTTTTGCTCAGTCTGTAAGTGCCGAGTGGCTATCCGGTGATGCTGACTCGAATAATTGGCAGGGCTATAACTTTGCCACAGTATTGAGCGGTTATGCCTTTGATATTCCTGTTTATGTTAATTTTGCTCAGCAATATCGCGATGACAGTAACCTTACGCTTGGAGGATATGAGTCAAACTTAATTAATAAAGACACGCAAAGCGGCTTTGTTGTTGCCCCTGAGCTTCCGTTTATTAGCCAATTAGGTAACCGCTATAAAGGCTATGGCGGGGGTATTAGTTACAAAGATTCATTACCTTGGCTTTACTACCAACAGCATCAAGTCGATAACCGAGTTTATGCACAAAGTTACGGGCTAAAATGGCGAGGAGACTTTAGCTTTGGTATGGGGCCTGCAGGTTTGAACGATGTAAACCTTGATTTTGGCGTCGCCCGGGTAGAAGGCGACGACTTTGAAAATGATTTACGGGCTTGGCTAAGCTTCTATTACTCGTTATAGCCTAGTGTTGGTCTTTTAAGGCGAAAAGCTTGGCGTGGTATAGCGCTAGCTTTTCGTCTTTATTTTCTATCTCAATGGCTTTTTCTAGCCATTCTTTACTGCTTTGTTCATTTCCTTGCTGATAACTAATAATCGCTAACTCTATATAGGGTTCAGATAAATAAGGGGCTAATGCAATCGCGTCTTCGAGCTGTTGTTTTGCCTTGTAAAGCTTACCATTGTTACGGGCGTTAATTGCCGTTGCCAGTAACTCGAATGGATCTTGTTCAAGCATCGCTAACTGTGAATTGAGTTGCTCTGCCAAAACCTGATCATTAAGTTGCTCGGCCAGAAACTGCGTAATTATGTAGTAAATTCGTATCGCTAAAGCCATACTGCATTGCTGTTTGATAAATATGTTTTGCTCCAGCTAAATCACCCGATTGGCGATGTAATACGGCAGCTAGATTATAAAGTGATGCAGCATTTGGGGTGTATTCATTGGCTTTTAATATATAGCTGTAGCTTAAATCGAATTGTTGCAAGGCCAATGCTTTTGCAGCCAAGTTGCTGTAATAACGGCTAATTAAGTCTTTTAACTCAGCTCGGCCAGAGTAAAAACTGCCGCGAGCAGGAAAGTAATCAATGACAGTACCTGGCGGCACCAAGTAATTATCGTCCTCATTTAAAGGGGCGTAGACTTTGGTGCGAAAGTGCCCTGACACATACACTATGTTATTTTGTTTGCTATAAACAGGCTCACTTGAGACCGCTTGAAAGCCCGTTTGAAGTCCTGCTAGTTGAGCATATGCATGGGTCAAAATTGCCAAGCTAATACAGTTACCTTGATGACCTTGAAGAGTCTGCTGGGCATTGAGTGTGGCACTAAAGTAATTAAAATTGGTGAGCTTCTTTTCTAAATAGTGATAAAGGATTTGGTCATCTCTAAAATCACCACCTTGACGTTTGGTAAAATAATCAAGAAAACGTTTTTGCTCATCCGCAGGGAGTGTAAATAGCTCAGGGTCGCTTAGTTCAACTTGAGTAAAATGTGCGGCGTTGAGTAAGCTGCCCACACTAGGCGGTGGCGTAGGTTGTTTCGTACTCTTACATCCAACTAAAAAGGCACTCAAAACAAGTGCATATAAAACTGACTTCATGGCTTTACCCTATTGAGTGCTATTTAATCAATTTACCCAGTTAACTTTGATTATTCAAGTTAGTAATTAGTGTCATCAGTTCTAAACAGCCTGTATGGATATCTTGCCAATAGACTGTTGTTTATTTTTTATTCTTAATTGCATTCTAATATTCTCTCATTACAATGCCGCACTCTTTTAAATTGCTTAAAAAACAAATGTTTACCTTGATTTTATGGGCGATTTATAAACTGCTAACTTATTAACTAAATTGTAACGAGAGAGGTCTGTTTTGGCGCACTTTTTGCCGATTATTTCATGCTTTATTTTGGCGTTTAGCTTTTATCCGCTTTTAAATAAGATCCGTAAAAATCGCAGTGTGTCGGGCGTTTCGCTGTTAATGATGAGCTTTGGTGTCGCGCAAAGCTTGTATTTCATCACCTTTAACCTGTATTTCCAGCGTTTTTACATGGCCATGCCGTTTGTTGTAACAGGCATGCTAAGTGGTGTGATTCTTTATTACTTTGTTCGTTACAATGCTGCGCGAAAGCAACGTATGCAACTAGCCGGGTTATTAGCCATGTCGGTCGTGCCTTTTAGTTTGTTGCTTAACCCTCATTATGAAACAGCAACGGTGCTGAACTGGCTAACCTATGTGGGTTTAGTGATGAGCTCTATTCGTGTTATGCCGCAAACTTATAAAACCATCAAAAGCGGTAATATTAGTAATTTAAGTGCTCGTTATTTTAGTCTGCAATTTGTTGCAGGTAGCTGCGGCCTCGCTGCCGAGCTTTCAATGGCCACACCGAGCGTGTCTCACATACTGACCTTTGTAATGATTTTACTAACTAATGCCGCTCAATTAGGTTGTATTCAGTATTATAAATCGCGCCCAGCAATGGCTTAAATTACCTAAAAACAAAAGGCTGCCAATTGGCAGCCTTTTTTGTGTTGTTTTACTTATGCTTCGAGGGCTTTACTAATTAAGCGATCGATATATTGCTTATGCGCTTTTGCTGCGGTGTCTGCACCCCATGGCACGCTCATATCAGCAATTTGATTTAACTGATAAAGCGCGGCAGCTTTGGCTAGGTTGTCGTGCTTACTCGCTTTACCTAAACCAGCAATCGCGATTAGCTGATTCACATATTCAACTTGTAGATTGTGACTTAGAGTATTTGCTTTTTTGCTATCTACAAAAATGCTTGCCGTTAAGTCATTCATAAATTGATTAAGTGAGTACTCGTTGCCATACATTGCACTGTCTGAAATTCGCAGCATTACAGCCGGGTGTAATAACTGAGCTAGTACCAGCTTTTGCATGCCTAAAATCATGCCATGTGGTTTAGGGTCTTCATTTTTACCGTAATGATTAAAACCACGACGTTGCTGTAGCAGGTAGTTATAAAGCGGTTGCATGTTAGCAAGTACATTGGGCGAGAATACTTTGTCGGCTAACACTTGCATTGCATGTTGCTGGCGCTCAAGTGGCACTGGCGTAAATGGTGCGCCATTTTTGTCATCGCCCACCACATTACGTTCTACATAAACACCACCAATTTGACGAGATACTACGCCGGCTTGTGTTCTGTAGCTTCTAAATAAAATGTTCGCGGAGGTAACAAGCTGTTGGTATGACTCACCATTAACAGTGGCTTTGTCTTTAAGCTCAGTAAATAACTTATTGATAAGCTCCATGCGATCATCAGCATAAGCGGCAGGATTAGATGACATATCACCAATCATTACACGTGGGTCGATATGGCGGCCTGGGGCACGCATATCATCAGCATCATTACCAAAAGCTAAAGCATGCTCTGACGAGCGAGCGAGAATTTTTTCAAGACGCTGCTGCTCAGCGGCTTTATCAGCTAAAGCTTGGCTATAGCCATATTCAATTGCCCAATCATCATAAGGGCCTGGTTTTGTTTGGAAGATATCACCTTGCTGCATGCCAATAGGGGCGATATTTGCTGGGGCATAGTCCATAACTGACCCCGTTACGATACCTTGCGTTTTACTCTTATCGTGAACTTCTTTTTCATCCCACAAGATAGATGATTTCATATTGTGGTTAAGACCAAGGGTATGGCCCACTTCGTGTAAAACGAGCTGAGTTAAACCTTGACGTAAAATCTCTTTGTCTTCAATGCTTGCACCTGTGCCTAAGCCTTTTGCAAGTAACATGTTTTCTTGAATGCTGTGACCTAGTGAGCAATGTAATTCTGTGCTGCTTTGGCTAGTTTCAAGCGTGGCTGCACCTTGGGTATATAAGGTGTCGTACATCCAACGGTTTTTCATGAAAACATACTCTAACATGATGTCAGAACCTAAGATCTCACCAGTTAATGGGTTTGCAAGAGCAGGACCATAACCGCCAAATGGTGGGCGTGGTGATGCAGTCCAACGTAATACGTTGTAGTTAATATCGCCTGCATCCCAATCAGCGTCATCAGGTTGAACTTTTACTTCAATGGCGTTTTTAAAGCCCGCTTTTTCAAATGAGCTATTCCACGCGAGCACTGCATCACGAATAGTGTCTCGCCACTCAACTGGCGTGGTATTTTCAATCCACCAAGTAATAGGTTTAACTGGCTCAGAAAGTGCCGCTGTTGGGTCTTTCTTTTGTAAGTCCCAGCGTTTGATTACATCTTCATAAGGTGCCCAATCAGCGGATGTCATATTGTCGAATTCGTTAGTGAAATAACCAATACGCGCGTCATCTTGGCGAGCTTGATAATCATTTTTTGGTAACGCGACAAATGAATGCTGTACTTTAATTGAAACATTACGAGGATCGCTTACGGCGTTTGAACCTCGTACTGTTGGGTTGGCATTAGAAAATACGTAATCAACCACAACATCTAGATTATTTGGATAAGGTCGTTGCTTAACAATTCGTGATTTTTTGTCATCTAATTTACCAAGTTTAAAGCGTTTGCTTGCATTTTTATCTTTTGGGTTCGACCAAGGTGACACTTTATGAAGTGCTTCACTTAAAAATAGCTTATCAACATTAAATGCGATTTTACCATCTTCTTCTTTTTCAATTTTGATACTAGCAAGTACAGCTTCGCTAATATTGGCATCAGCAGATCGTGCTAGGGCAGAGCTTTCATCAAATTTATAGCGTGGCGTTTTGCTAATAATGTCGATACGGTCAAAATACTTACGAAACTCAATGAGCTTTGTCTCGCGGTATGCCCCTCTGAAGTGACCTGCATCAGTAACACCATCGACCGTGTGAGCAAAATACACAAACGGGGTATCTAGTTGTGATTGGTCGATCACCATTAAGTTGTCGCCCGTTTTCGCATCTTGGTAAATGCTGAAAACACCAGCAAACTCGCTTTTATCTTTGATCATTTCAGCCAGCGTCTTTGGCTTTTTTTCTTCTTTTTTAGCTTCGGCTGCGTGGCCATTCATGGCAAGTGCTAGGCTTAGTGCCAGCGCAATGTTTGTTATTTTCATTGTTAACTCGTTCCTTTAATTATTTCTCAATCAAGTTTAATGAATTAACTCTTTGATAAAAGGTCATTTGTTAACAAGTGTGAAAGTATGGTTGTAAGTTTTTGATATTTCTTTTGTTTTGTTTGTAACAAATTGTTCTTAAGTCATTTTTCTGATTTATATTTTTTATTTAACCGTTTTTGTAACAGTTCCTTACAAATGTCGCATTAATGTTTCTGTCAGCTTTGGTATGATAGAGCCAGTTAAAATATTATAGGTGTAAGTTATGCGCACAAGTTTATTAAAATGGATCTTACCATTTGTTGCATTAATTGTTGGTGTTGCTGGTTTTATGGCAATCAACGCTATTGCTCAAGAGCCTAAAGACAAGGATGTAGTTGATGTGCGTCCTTTGGTGCAGGTTGAGCCAGTAGCAAGCGATGATCATCAAGTGATCATTAACAGTTACGGCGAAGTTAAACCGCTAGAAAGTACTTTGATTGCCTCGCAAGTGGCAGGTGAAGTAACGAGCTGGCATCCAAACTTTGTTGCTGGTGGTATCGTAGCTCGCGGTGAAGTGTTATTCACCATCGAAAAAGATAACTACGAAGCGGCTGTACTACAAGCTGAAGCAGCACTTGCCAGTGCTCAAGCGGCACTGATTGAAGAGCAAGCACAAGCTAAAGTAGCAGAAGATGAAGCAAGACGTTACCCAGAACGTGAGCGCACTGACTTATTCCTACGTAAACCTCAAGTGTTAAGCGCGCAAGCCGCTGTTAAATCAGCGCAAGCTGCATTAAAACGTGCCGAGCGTGACCTTGCTCGCTGCGAAGTGAAAGCACCTTATGATGCACTTGTGATTAGCCGTGAAATAGGTGTCGGTCAATACATTAATGTGGGCAGCCAAGTTGCTGAAATTAATAATATTGAAAGCGCAGAAATCATCGTACC
Source organism: Pseudoalteromonas shioyasakiensis (assembly GCA_013391845.1). NCBI lineage: Bacteria > Pseudomonadati > Pseudomonadota > Gammaproteobacteria > Alteromonadales > Pseudoalteromonadaceae > Pseudoalteromonas > Pseudoalteromonas shioyasakiensis. Next base: position 408,977 of record CP058414.1, on the reverse strand, counting down.
AATCGCTGGTTTCGATAGTGTATTTTTACCAAAACGCTTAAAAGGCGTAAAAGCGACCATTATCAATAAAGGATTAAACAGCTTTACTCGTGAAGCTGAAATTGATCGTGACTTAGGTGTTGTTGATAACGCGACTCGTATGAGCAACCTAGTAGTTCGTGTTGATGACCCATATGGCTTAAAGCACGACGTGCAACCAATTAAATTTGGTTCTTACGTACAAGTTAACTTTGCTGGTGCAACATTACAAAACATCTACCGTTTACCGCAGTCTTTGGTGAACAACCAAACAGTGTGGATTGTTAACGATGAGAATAAACTTGAACCACGCAAAGTAACCGTAGTACGTGAAGAAGGTGAGTACTTTTATATTAGTGATGGCCTTGAAGTGAATGACCAGTTGGTTCTTACTTTACCTGAGTATCCTCAAGAGGGTATGGAAGTGAAGATTGCTGGTATGAAAGAAATGACAAGCGATGCAGAAACTGCAGCGGTTGAAAAGCTTTAAGGTAGCATTATGACTGATACAAACACAGAAAAACAGTCTGGCCTTATTGCCTATTTTGCCAATAACTCGGTCGCTGCGAACTTAATGATGGTGTTTATCATCATCATGGGGATTATTAGTTATTTCACTATTCAACGCCAGATGTTCCCGAATGTTGAAATTAACTATATTGAAGTACAGGCCAATTATCCGGGTGCTTCGCCACAGGAAATTGAAGAAAGTATTCTGATCAAAATTGAAGAGTCACTAAAAGACGTTACCGAGATTAAGCGTGGTGTATATCGCTCGTTTCGAAATAGTGGCCGTGCGAGTTTAGAGATCAACACTGACGCAGAACTTACTGATGTTCTCGATAAAGTGAAACTACGTGTAGACAGTATTGCTACTTTCCCTGCGGGAATGGAGCCTGTCACCATCAGCCAGGTTGAATTTCGCCAGGACGTGATCGGTATGACGCTCGTTGGTGATATTCCGCTTACTGAGCTAAAGCCAGTTGCAAACAGAATTGAAGATGAATTACTGCAATTATCAAATGTATCACTTGTACAAAATGATGTACCACTCGATGAAATTGCGATAGAAATCGATCCTGACTCTCTGCGTCAATACAACCTTACACTGAGTGATGTGGCCAGTGCTGTGCGTCGTTACTCTGCTAATATTTCAGCAGGTCAATTACGTACTGACGCAGGTATTATCTCGGTGCGCGTTGAAAACCAATATTATAACGGTGATGAGTTTCCGCCAGATCCCAGTAAAAATTGGTGCTAATGGCGCTAAAGTGCTGTTAAACGATATTGCTGTAATCAAAGACCAATTCATTGAAGGTGAGCGTTACTTTAAATTTAATGGTGAAAATGCCGTTTATTTATCAGTAAAAGCAACCAAAGAACAAAATATGATCCCGGTTGCTGATTCGGTTAAAGCGTTTATCGAACAAAAGAATAAAGAGTTACCAGCGGGTCTACGTCTAGAGCCATTAATGGACATGACCTACTACCTTAACGCACGTTTAGACATGATGAAAACCAACCTAATTCAAGGTGCTATCTTGGTTGCCATTATGTTGTCTATCTTTTTACGCTTTAAGCTAGCACTTTGGGTAATGATTGGTTTACCTGTGTGTTTCTTAGGTGCAATGATGATGATGCCATTATTTGGTATCAGTATTAATATCGTGTCGTTATTTGCCTTTATTATGGTACTCGGGATCGTGGTCGACGATGCCATAGTAATAGGAGAGAGCGCCTATACCGAAATTGAGAAAAAAGGCGGTGGTGTTGTGAACGTGGTAAATGGCGCAAAGCGTGTTGCTACCCCGGCAACATTTGGTGTTTTAACAACAATTGCCGTGTTCGCACCATTTACATTATCAAGTGGACCAGAGAGCGCATTCTTCTTCGGTATCGCGGTTGTGGTAATTTTGTGCCTAATATTTAGTTTGATTGAATCGAAACTTATTTTACCCGCTCACATTGCTCATACTAAGTTTCCACCAATTAACCCCAATAGCTGGCGAGCTCGTTTTAACAAACGTTTCTTTAGCTTTGTTAATGGTCCATATAAACGTTTTATTGAGCTTTGTGTAGAGTGGCGTTGGTTTGTTCTATTTGCATTTATCGGTTTATTGATTTTGACGTTTGGCTTAATTTCATCAAACCAAGTGCGAGTGGTGCCAACACCAAAAGTACCTCATGACTTCCCGCAAATTCGCCTAGAAATGAATGAAAATGCATCTGATATACAAACAATCAATGCTATTCGTGACATAGAAGCCATGGTGCAAAAAGTAGATCAAGAGACAGAGCGAGAATTTGGTCAAAAGCTTATTCGCGATATCTTAGTGTTCAACCAAGGTCGTACTGAAGCACAGTTACTTGCTCCGCTGGTAGACGAAGATTTGCGTCCGTACAACGCGTTTGAATTATCTCGTCGTTGGCGTGAACAAATGCCAAGTATCCCTGGCGTGAAATCACTGCAAATTTACGATGACGTGAATGGTGGTGGTATGGATGGTGAGTTTGGTTACTTACTGTACGGCCCAGATATCGATACCTTAAATGATGCTGGTCGTCGTTTTATCCAACTATTACAACAGCAAAAAGGCTTGTTTGATATTAGTTCGACCATCGATCCGGCGAGCAAAGAAGTACAATTAAGCTTAAAACCTGTGGCATACGATCTAGGTTTAGACCTTGCCAACATTGCTAACCAAGTAGGCGCAAGCTTCTATGGTGGTGAAGCACAACGTGTTATTCGTCGCGGCGAAGAAGTGCGTGTCATGGTTCGTTACCCTAAACTAACCCGTGAAGCGTTTGCATCATTAAAGCATGCCGTGATTACAACGCCTGCCGGCCAAGAGGTGATGCTAGGTGATGTTGTTGAACTGAACGAAAAACCTGGTATTAGCTATATTCGCCGTGAAGGTGGCTATCGTACTGTGTATATCTACGGCAGTATCGATGAAGAAGCGATTGAACCGGGTGAAGTTGTTAAGCAAGTTGATGAGAACTTATTACCGCAGTTAAAAGAAGAATACCCATCAGTTAAAACTGAGCTAGGTGGTTCTATTGAAGAACAACAAGCGCAAGCTAACGAGCAAATCATGTTCTTCATAGGCGGTATGATTTTAGTGTATATCTTGCTTGCAGTGCCGCTTAAAAGCTATTCACAACCTCTTATTGTTATGTCGGTTATTCCATTTAGCTTAACTGGTGCTATTTGGGGCCACTTCTGGTTTGGCTTAGATATTAGCTTGATGTCAGGCTTTGGCTTGATTGCTGCAGCGGGTGTTGTAATTAATGACTCGTTAGTTATGACCGACTTTGTGAACCAAGCACGCCGCGAAGGTATTTCAACTCGCCAAGCGGTTATTGAAGCAGGTTGTGCGCGTTTTAGGGCAATCACCCTGACTTCAATTACAACCTTTGCCGGTGTCTTACCAATTATGTTCGAAACTAGTCTGCAAGCTAAATTTGTAATTCCGATGGCTGTCGCACTTGGTTTTGCGGTTATGTTTGCAACTCTAATCACTTTAGTACTAGTACCTTGTTTGTATATTGTTATGAGTGATATAGGTAATGGCTTCTTGAATATATTCCGTGCAGGCCACAGAGTAGTGACCAGAAGAAATCTAGCAAGAGATTAAAAGTCTCATCAGTTTAAAAGCCAACCAAGCGGTTGGCTTTTTTGTATCTCATGCATTTCTAGTAACTATTTGCTATATAAGATGTTTGGTTACATTCTTTTGTTTGATTTGTGATTCGGTCACGATTATACTCAATCTTGTTTTTGGCAAACTAACTGAAAGGTTAGGACGCAAAGTTTCCGGTCTAAGGTTTTATACTATGATAGCGGGGCCGCTGATAAGCACATAATCTAGTGCTTTGGTTCACTTGCCTCAAACTAAAAGTATTTTTTGTTCGGTTGTTGGATAATACCTATTAGTTGTTCTTAGGGTGATATTTTGTTTATGCATACGTCAATGGCCTCCGGGAAGTGGTTGCCGATTGGTTGCTTGAATCATCATACCCAACTGTTTGTTGGTGATAGGGTGATTGTGACCTTTTATGACATGCAAGGAGAGCTAGTCGATTTATCATTCGAATACCCGATCAGCAGTGCCGATCAGGGTGAGCCTCATAATTGGCCACGTTCTGTTGCTGAGCATATAAACGTGCATATTCCGCTAGTAAAAGCGGGCAAAATGACTGAACAAGGTTTAGTGGTTGCGTACCGTTCAAACCAAATTTATGCCCTTGAAGGCTCGGGCATTACGCATGTGAAAGTGGCGTTTAATTGCATCGCAAAATGTAAAGAGCGAGTGCAAGATAGTCTACAAGATTACGACTATGTATACCCACAAGCATGCAGCGATTACAGTGCGGGTGTTAAAGTTCTACAGCCCAAAACAGGCCATATTTATATGTGTAAACCATGGCCATTTAGCGAGTTTTGTCGTGTTAAAGATTCACACAATCCGCTATTTGAACCGGGTGTAGGAAAAAGCTGGGCTATGGCTTGGCAACAAGTATCGCATTAGCAAGTAGCGCATTAAAAGTTTCCCCCTAAATGCTATTTTAGCATTGCTTAGCCCACTCAATTTGAGTGGGCTTTTTTAATACCAACCCGCAATAATACTTAATCATTTTGAGGGATTAAACCTGCCGCTAACTGCGTTAAAAATTTCTCATTTAGAACAACTAAATAACGAAATTTTTGCCTTGTTATCAACGAGGTTTTATTGCCTCAAAATAGACTACTTAATTAAGCTGATTGGTATAATTCTGTGATAAACTGCCAGCAATTCGTTTTTTATTTTGGTTTTTTCTTGTGTCGTCAAATTCGTATTCTTTGTCTTTATTAGCGCACCCTCCTGTTGCAAAAAAACAGCCACACCAATTAACTACTCACCAACTGACGCGCACCGATAATTATTATTGGATGCGTGATGATGAGCGTGAAAATACAGATGTATTAGCGCATTTAAATGCTGAAAATGACTATTGCGATAAGCAACTAGCCGACATAAAACCACTTCGTGAGCAGTTATTCAATGAGTTAAAAGGCCGTATTGTAAAAGATGACAACACGGTACCCGTGAAAGATGGCAAATATTGGTATCACTCAGAAGTACGTGGCGATGATGAATATGCACGTCATTATCGCAGCAGTTCAATTGAAGCGCGTGATAAGCAGTTATTGTTAGATGTAAACCAATTAGCCGCTGACTACGAATTTTATGAACTAGGCGAGGTTGCAATTAGCCCAGACGAGCAGCTACTTGCCTATTCTGAAGATACTGAGGGCCGCCGTATTTATACTGTGCGTTTTAAAAATATCGCCAGTGGTGAAATGTTTAGCGATGTTCTCGAAAATACCGAAGGTCAAGTGGTGTGGGCTAATGATAATAAAACAGTTTTTTATGTGAAAAAGGACCTACAAACCCTGTTGGGTTTTCAAGTTTACCGCCATGTTTTAGGTACGCCACAAGCAAATGACGTACTTGTATACGAAGAGCAAGATAAAAGCTTCTTTATGGGACTAGGAAAAAGCCGTGATGAAAGCCTAATTATTATTGATCTTGCGACCACAGAAACAAATGATATGTGGGTGCTTGACGCTAATAACCCAGAGCGTGAATTCAGCGCATTAATGCCACGCGAAGAAGGCCATGAATTTGATGTCGATAAACTGGGTGATACCTTCTATATTGTGACGAACTGGCAAGCGAAAAACTTTCGCTTAATGACTGCAACGCAAAGCACTATTGCCGATAAAACGCGTTGGCAAGAGCATACTCCACATCGTGAAAACGTGTTGTTAGAAGGGGTCGAGATTTTTGATAATTTCCTTATTCTTACAGAACGAGAGCTAGGTCAAACACGTTTTGTGGTGGTCAATCAGCATGCTCAGCGCTTAACGTTAGAGTTTGATGACCCTTGTTATTATGCTGCAATTGCAATGAACCCTGAGCCGAATGTGAGCTCTGCACGTATTTATTATTCAAGCTTAACAACACCGGGCTCTTTGTATGATGTTGATTTAAAAACAGGAAACAAAACCTTATTAAAACAACAGCAAGTGCTTGGGGATTTTAACCCAGAGCATTATCGCTCAGAACGTTTAATGGTTAGAGCAAGAGATGGTGAGCAAGTGCCAGTGTCATTGGTTTACCGTATTGATCAATTTAATAAAAATGGCACGAACCCGCTGTTACAGTATGGCTATGGTGCCTACGGTATTACCATTGATCCTAGCTTTTCAAGTAGCTCATTAAGCTTACTAGACCGTGGCTTTGTTTATGCGATTGCCCATATTCGTGGTGGAGAAATGCTAGGTCGCCATTGGTATGAGCAAGGAAAGAAGCAACATAAGCAAAATAGCTTTAGTGACTTTATTGATGTTACTCGTACGCTTACTGAGCAAGGCTATGCACACCCGCATAAAGTATTTGCATCGGGCGGTAGTGCTGGTGGTTTGCTAATGGGAGCTGTGGTCAACCAAGCGCCTGAGCTTTATTTAGGGATAGGTTGCCATGTGCCATTTTTAGATGTGTTAACCACTATGCTTGATGAGAGTATTCCACTTACAACGAATGAGTATGACGAGTGGGGGAATCCAAATGACCCGGCGTTTTATGATGTGATTAAAGCCTATTCGCCCTACGATAATATCGAGTCCCAGGCTTATCCTAATATTCTCGTCACCACCGGATTCCATGACTCTCAAGTACAATATTGGGAGCCAATGAAGTGGGTCGCAAAGCTGCGTGAATTTAAAACCGATGACAACATCTTGGTGTTCAAAACCGACATGGATGCAGGTCATGGTGGTGCATCGGGACGCTTTAAAAGTCTTGAAGAAAAGGCATTAGAAATGGCATTTTTTATTGCTTTATTACCAAATTAAGACTTAGATAAATAAGTGAATAGATGCTATAAGCATAAAACTTAAGTTGTATTTCAAAGGGGTGAGCATGTTTAAAGCCCATGGTGATTGGCGTTATTTTGTTGAGCCGCCGGTGATTTATGTGGAAATTAGTGGCAGCTTTAACAAAGAAGCTGTTGCTTCATTTAGTATCGAAGTTGGTCAAGAAATCATGAAATACCCTGAACATTCAATTCAGTATGCCGTGGTTAATTTGGAGCAATTTGAATTAGCGACTGCTGATAGTATTGAGATTGCAAGGGCTTACTTTCAGGCCGTAAAAGCGCGGGGTTACAAACGTGTTGACTATATTAAAGCAAATATTATTGCTCGCAATTTGTTAGAAACCGTTTGGTCAGGTGTAGAGATGGATATTAATTTTCACCCAGATGCTGAAAGCTTTTTTCAAGCAAGACCCGAGTACGATAATTTAAGAAAGTGGTTAAAGTAATACCTTCTGAATATAAAAAAGCCCTCATTTGAGGGCTTTTTCGTGTCAATTCAGAATATTAATCAAGGTAAGCTTTTAGCATCCAAACAAGTTTCTCTTGTTCTTTGATGTAATCTCCCATTAATGATGCTGTACCTTCGTCGTCTGCATCACCTGCTTGTGCTAAGATTTCACGCTGCATTTGGATAAGCGTGCTGTAACCTGCTAATAGATTTTCTACTGCAGCAGTGCCTTCAGTGATGTTTTTTGCTTCACTAATCTTGCTATCTTCGATGTACTCAGAGAATGCATGTACAGGTGTACCACCTAAAGTTAAAATACGCTCTGCAATTTCATCTACTTTCTCAAGTAGTAAGTTATAAATTTCTTCAAATTTAAGGTGTAATTCAAAAAAGTTACGACCTTTGATATTCCAATGAAAGCCGCGTGCGTTCATATATTGAATTTGGTAGCAGCTTAGTAAAGAGTTTAGTGAATTTACGATGTCTTCACTTTTTGCGCTGTTTAAACCAATTGCATTTACCTGTGACATAGATTGCTCCTTAAAAAACCGTTAAGTGTTAACTTGCTAGTGCTTGACGTTAAGTATTAGTCATCTTGATTAATCTGTAAAATGGTTTAATTCGAACACAGTGATAGGTTTTAACTATCAAAGGTTTGTTTTGTCCATTTATGCACTATCAACATAACTTTGAATTACTTTTATATAGACTTGGGGCAACTGAGCAAAAAATCTACCTTATTTAATAAATATCCAAAAATTAGGCAGAAAGTATGATCTAAAACAAGGTTTGCATCTGCTTACAAACACGCTGATTTAGAATTTGATTTGGGTCAAAAAATCAACGAACCAGAAGCGCATAATGACTTTACCGCATTTAACCAGGAGAAGAAAAATGGACGGTAAAACAGTTAAAGAAAGCAAAGCTGAAATAGTTGTTGTAGTGATTGCATTACTTGCATTTGTTATCGGTTTGGTAGGTCATCTAGCTGGGGCTAGCTTCGCAAACTTTGATACCTTTGGCTACATTGCTGCACCTGTGCCACTGATCTTAGGGATCATCGTTTTAATCTCATATAAAGTGGCTGCAAGTGCTGAAGATTAAAGTATCACTCACTTTGATTTATAAGCTTAATAATGTAATCCATCACTTGGCGTGAGTAGATCATACTGGTGTGACTTAAATGAAACACCTTGTGTTCTGCCATGCCATGGAGCTTAGTTTCATCCATCAACACCGTACCATCAGAGATACTACCTTTGGCAATAAGCGGCATTAGACCTATTGGTAAATCGCCTGCAATACTATAAAGCTTGGCATCAAACGGCCAATCCCCATTCTCTGATAATAAAAATTCCACACTGTTTTTTAACAGCATTTCAAAGCCCTTTTGCTGCATTTGCTTAGCAATATGACTGCCTTTATGCGGGGTGCCTAAGGTGATCACCTTTTCGACATGGCGACTTTGAAGAGAATTGGCCTCTAAGTAAGCGCGAGCAACCAAGCCGCCCATAGAATGGCAAACTAAGGCGGTCGGCTTACCACCGATAAAGCGATCAATCTTATCGAAAATTGCCGCTCTATCGGGAGAGAGCGTGTTATAGGTCAAATTGAGTATTTTTAAACCTGACTTTTCAAGGCGCGCGCACAGTGGACGCATCACAAAGCCCGACATATAAAGTCCGTGTAATACTACAACCTGCCTAATTGCCATCGCATTCCTTACATTAACTGTTGCGGTTTAATTTCGATATTTGCTGTATCTGAGCTAACCCATACTTCGCCATCTTGAACTGTGATGGTGAGCTTAATATTGCGATCGGCTAACTCTGCTAATGCCTGAGTAGCAGCATAATCGAGACTAAAAATACTCAAGTTTTTAAAATCATACAACTTAGGCTGATGTTTTTGCCACCAAATTGCTTGGTTATTTTCACCGTAAGTATACAAAATAACTTGCTTGGCTTTATTGCAGGCTTTTTTCAAGCGCTTTTCGTCAGGTAGTCCAAGCTCAATCCATAATTCAATTTCTTCGCTGTAGTTAATGTGCCAAAGCTCAGGCTCGTCATCTGCGCATAAACCTTTCGTAAACTCTAATCCTTCACGAGCATTAAGTGCAAAAGCTAACAAGCGGATCATCAAGCGTTGTTCGGTTTCTGATGGGTGTTGTGCCAGTGTTAAATTGAAATCTTGATAAATGTGGCGGTCCATATCGCTTAGCGATAATTGCGCTTTAATAATGGTTGATTTAAGAGCCATAATTGCTTACTTGAAAAAATTTGCGTCATTATAGCGCAATTAATCTTACCGACACTTAAATATCTCCAGCGAAACTCTAGGTTAATCCTTATTTATTATCACAAGCGGTATTCGTAAACCCAAATTACTTCGGTGACATTTTAGTCACATTTACTTTGCTAACGTCTAAAGTTGATTAACTCGAATTCAATAATTAGGGCTATTTGGGAGGATGAAAGTATGTGCAAGTTATTGAAATCAAGATCATGGTTGATGCCAAGAGGGACGCAATTATGAGAGAACAATTTAGACAGATACTCTGGTCACTTGCATGGCTATTGTTGAGTAGTTTGGCATTTTACTCTTACGCAGTAGAAGAGCCGGGGGCAATAACGGTTATTGTCAAAAATCAGACTACAGATCGACCACTTCCAAACGCACAAGTCATACTTAAGAAACGAGAAACCTCTGCAATACAAACCTTACAAACTGATCTACAAGGGCGTATTGTTGTTGAACAACTCGATCCGGGCCTTTACTCAATAAAGATTACAAAAAGTGGTTTTGCGGCTTTATACGAACCAAGTATTCGCGTTGTAACACGAAAAAATACGAAGGTTGAATTTGACCTTAGAGAACAAGCCATAGAGGTAGTTGAAGTAAGAGCCCAACAAGCTGATACATTTACTTCAGGTTCTAGCACCTATCTCGACAGAGAATCTCTGCGAAGTGCCGTGGGAGGAGGTGCAGATCCACTACTTTCTCTAGATGGATTGCCAGGTGTCGCATCTGACAGTGAATTTGCAAGTTTTAGTGTGCGTGGTCGAGGCCCAAGAGATAATTTACTCTTTGTTGATGATTTTCCTTTTGATAAAGCTATTCACTTTGATGCGACGTTAGGTGAAGAGGAAGATATAGGAGGCGGTGGTCGCTTTTCTATATTTGCCCCAAATGTAATAAATGGAGCAGAATTTTCCCCCGGCGGGTGGCAAGCAGCTTATGGTGGTCGTGCAGGATCTTTGCTGAAGCTAGAAGTGGCCGATGGTAACCCTAGCCCATCTGCAAGTTTTCGCTACGACCTTGCTGGTTATGAAGTTGGTTATGACGGCCCTATAAATATCACTGATGAAGCAACTATGCTTTTTTCTGCAAGGCGGCTAGATTTTGGTGCCTTGTTTGAAACTATCGAAGAGCTAGATATTGGTGAACCTGTTTTAAGGGATATTATTTTTAAATCAGTGATACCCATTAATCAAAATAACACTTTTGAAGTGTTACTCATGGATACGCATGAGAAATATACTCGTGGCGTTGAGCATGTTTCTGAATCACCTAATTTTGAAGATACTGCATTGCAAAATGCCGAGCAAGATAGTGACCTGTATGGTTTAACATTGACCACGTTGCTTGGTGAAACCGCTGTTTTGACTAATAAAGTTTACTACCGAAAAAGTGATAAATTGAGCTCTGAAGGTGAGGCTTATCCAGATCTTGTGCCCGAGGGAACGCCAGCTTCTGAATACCCTAGTCGAGAAGACATTATTACTATATCTGAAGGTGAAACAGAAATTGGTTGGAGAAGTGATTTTGAGGTAGAAAATCAATTAGGGATGTTGAGCGTCGGTGCCCGAATTACGCAAATTGAACTAGATTACAGCACATTTTTAGATGGTGAATGGAATCGGTTTGTTTATGATAGTGACGATTATAGACCTGACTCACAGCAAAAGTTTATTGTACTAACACCTGAAAGCCTTAATTCAGTCACGTCTTTGAAAGAAGTAAACTATGCAGGCTATATAGAACAAATTTTTGAAATGGGTGATTGGGATTTTGGTACAGGTTTACGATTTGAACGAGATGGGTTTGCTGATGAAAGTTTTATATCACCTCGATTCAGCATTAACTGGATGCCAAGTCAAAAGATAAGGTATTTTGCAACGGCGGGGTTATTTCATCAGTCACCGCGATATTTAGAACTCGCGGCTAACGAGACTAATAATCTTAAAACTGAAAAAATAACCCATACGAGTGTTGGCTTTAAATATTTCCCTAATGCCAACTGGTCATTACTAACGGAAGTTTATTATCAGCAGCTTAGCAACTTAGTGGTTGACCTAGACCGTACCAGTGGAACTTATGCAAATGATGGTGATGGTACTTCATATGGTGCTGATTTTGTGCTTAATGCTACTATTTTCGAAGGTCTTTACGCCAGTGCAACCTATTCTTACAATGATGCGGTCGTAGACCGAAAGGATGGTTTTGGTGACGTAGCTGCTGAATTTAGTCGTGAACATGTTGCCACGTTAGGGCTGACATGGGAGATAAGTGACCGTTGGAAGCTTGCTGGACGATATAAATACCTTTCTGGCAGACCAGATGACATATTTATTGTACATGAAGATGTTTTGGGGCCAGGACAGCCTTTACGTTACTCTAAGGAAATTATAGAGCGTAATGTTGGCCGCAAAGAAGGATCAGGCTCATTGAATGTTCGTGTAGATTACCGACGTGCCTTTGGTCCTATTGATGTTACCGCCTTTCTTGATGTTATAAATGTCACGGCAGCTTCATCAGCTGATGACACTGAGTTTGATTACCGCCGAGGAATTGAAGTCGTTGACGATAGCGAAGCTGAACCGCTGATCGGGTTGCGATTTGATTACGCTTGGTAAGGAATAAAAATGCTAGATGCTTTGAATACTGAGCCGATCAGAGCTTTGATTGTTGAAGATAACCGTGACATTAGTGCGAATATTGCTGCGTATCTAGAAAGGCACAGTTATCTCTTGGACTTTGCTTATGACGGTATAAGTGCAATGCAACTAGCGATGAACAACAAGTTTGATGTCATTGTTTTAGACCTAATGCTTCCAGGGATGGATGGCTTACACTTTTGTCAAAAGTTGCGAGCTGAAGCTGACGTTGAAACACCTGTACTTATGCTCACTGCGAGAGACACGCTTGATGATAAACTGAGAGGATTTGCAGTAGGAGCCGACGATTATTTGGTAAAGCCATTCGCATTGCAAGAGTTACATGTGCGCCTGCAAGCTCTTTATAAGCGGAGTCACGGCAATACCAACAAAGTATTGACTGTGTCTGATCTAACGATGAATAAGTCCACCTTGCAAGTATATCGTGCTGGCCAGCTTATTGAGCTTAATCCTGCAAGTATGAAGTTATTGCAGCGGTTAATGGAGGTATCTCCTTCTGTTGTTACACGCGATAGTCTCGAAACTTTATTATGGGCAGATGAGCCTCCTGATGGTGATGCGCTTCGTTCGCACATGTACAAGTTAAGACAGGCAATTGATAAACCATTTGATACGCCATTGATTCATACTGTGCACCGTATCGGCTATCGAATTGCAAAGGACTTCCAATAATGTATCGGCATAGTTTGCACAAACGTGTCGCTATCGCATTTGCAATGTGTGTGGCTGTGCTGAGTATTGCATGGGGTTTTGCTTTCTTTGCTGCAATAAGATTGAGTGAAGATCGAGTGCTAACCCAGCAATTGCAAGTTGCATCAGATAACTACCCTGCCATTACTACAAATCTTAAGGCGTACGATAAAGTAGATAACTTACCTCAATCACTTCAAACGTGGGCGCAAACAAATCCAGCAGTTGGGTTGTATGAATTTGATAGCGAAGAATTACATGTTGCCGTTATTGATACAGGTAATGAGCAGTCACATGGGTTTGTAGTGTTTGATGTCGCGCAGATTGAGGCTTCTTCGTCAGAGGATTGGTGGTTATTATTCATTATTAGCAGCCTTGTAGGAACATTGGGGTTACTAGGCTTTGGGCTTGGAATTGTTGTGATGCGTCGAGCTTTGGCTCCCGTAACTCAACTTGCTAAAGCTGTGGCCGACATTGATCCTGAGCAATTATCAAACGAAGATTACAAGCGTATAGATGCTAACCGATATACAAATGATGAAGTTGGCATGCTCGCAAGTACAATAGAGCAGGCTTTTGAGCGAGTTAGTGCATTCATCGCAAGAGAACGCTATTTTACAGACTCAGCAAGCCATGAATTGCGCACGCCAGTGACAGTCATTACCGGCGCCCTAGAGCTTTTAGAACAAAGCCAATTGACTCCTGCCGATATGAAGGTGATAGATCGTGTAAGGCGGGCAACATACGACATGAATAAAATGATCGAAATGTTTTTGTGTCTTGCCCGTGAAACTGATGATGGCTTGTATGATGAGCAGTTTTTAGTAATGCCACTGGTAAGAAAAGCAGTAGAGCAGCAACGCTATTTGTTAAACGGTAAACTCGTTGGTGTTGAACTTGATGAGCTTGCCAACCCCATAATTTATGGGCATGCACAGGCATTTTCTATTGCGGTTAATAACCTGGTGCGAAATGCGTTTGAGCATACCCTTGCAGGACAAGTACCGATTGCAATTTTGATTAAAGAGCATGAATTATTAATCACCAATCAGTTCAGTGGCGGTGATGCCCAGCATACGGCGACTGAAACAGCTTCTCACGGCTATGGCTTAGGTTTAGGTATTGTGCAACGCTTATGTGAGCGCAATGGTTGGTCATTCTCACTGCATGCAGATACAGCGCATGTAGTCGCTCGTCTTTCGTGGTGATGGAAGGCGTGATTTTATTTTTAAACAATCCTGCTTGATGTAGTAAACTATACCTATCAGCAAAATCCCCATGGCGTTAGCCTTTAAAATAAAGAGCTTAATAATCTAATGAGTAGAGCAGGAATACAGTGGTTCCCGGGTCACATGAACAAAGCCCGCAACGAAATTAAAGAAATCATGCCACAGATGGATGTGATCATTGAGGTACTTGATGCCCGTATTCCTTATAGTAGTGAAAACCCAATGGTTACTGCGCTGCGTGGCGATAAGCCGGTGATCAAAATCATGAATAAGGCGGACTTGGCTGATCCTAAGTTAACGCAAGCTTGGAAAGACTACTTTGAGCAGCAAAGTGGTGTGAAAGCGATTGATTTTGGTAATGATAAAGCAGGTGAAGTGCACCGTATTAATGAGCTTTGTAAAAAATTAGTGCCTCATAAAGTGGGTGCCGATAAACAAATTAAAGCCATGATCATGGGTATTCCAAATGTTGGTAAATCAACACTTATTAATACTTTAGCTGGCCGTATTGTGGCAAAAACAGGCAATGAGCCTGCGGTAACAAAAGCGCAGCAACGTATTAAGCTTGACGATGGTATTATGCTTTACGACACGCCGGGTATGTTATGGCCTAAAGTAGAGAACGAAAACTCTGGTTATCGTTTAGGTGCAACCGGTGCAATTCGTGATACCGCTATCGATTATGAAGAAGTGGCAAGTTACACCGCTGAATATTTATTGCATGCATACCCAGAGCTTTTAAAAAGCCGTTATAAAATTGATGAGCTACCAGAGTCTGACTGGGAGTTTGTTGAAATGGCAGGTAAAAAGCGTGGCTGTATCCGCGGTGGTAATCAAATCGATACTTACAAAATGTCTGAAATTCTTATTAATGAATTACGCGATGGCATTATTGGCCGTATTACCATGGAAACCCCGGCTATGCGAGAAGAAGAAGAGCAAATGGTTGCTCAGCTTCGCGCTGCTGCTGAGGCTAAAAAAGCAGCTAAAGAAGAAGAAAAAAAGCAACGCCGAGCGCGTGCGCGTAAAAACCGCCGTTAATAACTCGTCCTTTTGTTTTAGACATAAAAAAAGCCCTATAAGGGCTTTTTTAGTTTCATATCTACCGTCACCGATATGAGCAATGTAGCAAGTAAAATAGTAGGGCGACCACCTGTTGCCAACATCAAGGGGCGTTGCGATTAGCAACAGGCGATCTTAGCTTTATCGTGGGCCACACGTGTTTCAGGGTCGAGAAACAAATCAGTTTATTCCGAACAAGTACTTCGTTGTCTTGTTGATATTGATTATCAATTAGATTTGAATATCTGTCAATACCCAATTGAAAATAATTCTCATTTCTTTGTGTCTGTTTTTTAACCTTCTGTAATACAGTGCATTAGCACTAAAGTTAGGCTGTAAATTACTAGCAATAAAAACTATGCTGGGGGCTATAACAATTAAAATAATCACATACGATGTTCTCAATTTGGTCAATAAGCCTTCTTGCAATTGTGTATCTGGCAATTTTATTTGCGGTTGCTGGGTGGGCTGATAAAAGAAAAGTATTACCCTTCAAAGGGTTAACCTATGGTTTGTCTCTTGGGGTGTATTGCACTTCATGGGCGTTTTTTGGTACTACCGCACAAGCTGCGTATAACGGCTGGTGGTTGGCACCGACCTATGCCGGCACCATTTTGCTATTTATTTTTGGTTGGCAAGTGTATTGCCGTATAGCGCATATTTGTAGGCAACAAAAAATAACCTCGATGGCTGATTTTATCGCTACGCGATATGGTCAGTCGTCTAGCTTATCTGGGCTAATTTCACTTATTTCAGTGATTGCGATTGTGCCCTATATCTCTTTACAGCTAAGTGCAACTGCACAAAGTATTAATTTACTAACTAACCGCTCAATGATGCAAAGCCACGAAGTGTGGGCCGATAGTACTTTTTATATCACCATCGTGTTGGCACTTTTTGCTATTTTGTTCGGTGCTCGGCGCTTAAAACCCAGTGAGCATAACCCAGGCCTGATAGCCAGTATTGCTTTTGAGTCAGTGGTTAAGTTATTGGCGTTTTTAGCGGTGGGTTTGTATGTTTGTTTTGCTTTGTTCGACAGTCCTGTAGCACTGTTTGAAAAAGCCCGAGATCTAAATATTGATCAGCAAGTGGCTGCCACGCAAAGTCCAACCTATGTGTATGTTGCCCATACTTTACTCGGTATTTTGGCGACCTTATGTTTGCCAAGACAATTCCACATGAGCTTTATCGAAAAAAATAACGATAAAGAACTGGCCTCGGCACGTTGGCTATTTCCGATTTATCTATTACTCATTAATCTGTTTATTCTACCGATTGCATACGCCGGATTAATTTACTTTCAAGGCCAAGAAGTCGGTTACGACACCTTTGTATTAGCTTTACCTATGGCAGCTGATGATGCCTTTGTGGCGTTATTAGCCTTTTTAGGTGGCTTTTCAGCGGCAACCAGTATGGTGATAGTGTCATCAATTGTGCTTTCAGTGATGATCACCAATGACTTTATTAACCAGTTTATTTTACGCCGCTCTCAACTTACATCGAGTAGCCGCGGGCTTGATAAAAACAACCTATTACATGCGCGTAAAATCGTTATCGTATTGATTTTATTGCTTAGTTATTTTACTCACCGAGTGCTGGGTGAAAGCACAACCCTTGCAAATGTGGGTTTGATGTCGTTTACCTTAGTCGCGCAATTTTCACCGGCCATGATCATTGGCTTATGGTGGCGACAAGCATCGTGTCGTGGTGCGCAACTGGGGATTTTGAGCGGCTTTATTATTTGGGGTTACACACTTTTACTGCCGAATATCGCTGGAGGTTTAGGTAGCGATAGCTTATGGCTTGAGAATGGACCTTGGGGAATAAGCTGGTTAGCACCTACTGATTTATTCTCTTTAGGTATGGAAAGCATCAGCCAGGCGCTACTGTTATCGTTAGGTGCGAACTGTTTAGTGTATTTCCTAGTGCCGTTATTTAGTCGTGCAACTTTGGCTGAGCGTTTGCAGAGCAATAAGTTTGTTTCTCAGCTTAGTGATTCTCGAGTGAGTAATCATCTACAGCCTTTGAGTTACCATGACTTAGGCGCGCTAATGCAGCGATTTGCCGAAAAAGAAGCTGCACAGTCTTTGGTAAATCATTACTTTCCGGATGATAAAAGTAAGTGGAAGCGTCCTGCCAATGTTGAGTTAGAGCTATTAGTTGAGCGCGAGATGTCAGCGGTGATTGGGGGAGCATCAGCACGGCTTATTTTAGATGTGGCTAAAAATGAGCAGCGTCAGCCTTTAGAGCAGGTTGCTGAATTTGTTGATGAAGCGAGCCAAGTACTTAAGTTTAATCGTGATTTATTGCAGTCAACAATCGAAAATATTCAACAAGGGATTAGTGTGGTTGATAGTGAGCTGCGTCTTGTTGCTTGGAACCAGGGTTATAAAAGCATGTTCGCTTATCCTGACGATGCTTTATACATTGGCCGCCCAGTAGCTGATATTATTCGATTTAATGCCGAGCGCGGCTTATTTAGCGGTGAGAGCATGACCAGCGAAGTCGAAAAACGCTTAGCTTATTTACGCCAAGGTAGTGCTTATAAATATCAGCGCTCGCACAATGATGGGCGTGTGTTTGAAATGCAAGGTAACCCACTGCCTGGTGGCGGCTTTGTAACAACCTATACCGACATCACCGAGTTCGTAAAACAACAAAAAGCGTTAACCGAAGCAAATGTTAGCCTTGAAGAAAAAGTAGCGGCACGCACCTTAGCTCTGACCCAAGCAAACCAAGAGTTGTCGATGGCAAAGCAAGTGGCGGAGCAAGCAACGGTCAGTAAAACGCGCTTTTTTGCCGCTGCCAGCCATGATTTACTACAACCTTTCAATGCTGCGAGCTTGTTTTGTTCTTTAATGAATGAAAAAGCCCAAGATACTGAACTTAAAGAGCTAGCGATGAATATTAAGAATTCACTGGGCAGTGCCGAAGAGTTGTTATCGAGTATTTTAGAGTTAACCAAGCTCGATTCAGGCTCGTTTAAAGTACAAATGAGTGAGTTTGCTGCCAGCTCGTTGGTTGAGCCGCTGCGTAATGACTACGAAGCCCTTGCCCGCGAAAAAGGCTTAAAGTTTATTATTGAAACCTGCGATGTGCGCTTGCATACCGACAAAGCGCTGCTGCGACGAGTGCTGCGTAACCTTTTGAGTAATGCGATTCGTTATACTGAGCAAGGTGAAGTGCGCTTAAAAATGCAGTACGACGACGACCATGTATCCTTTATTGTTGAAGACACAGGAATTGGTATTGCATCGAGCGATCAACAAACTATTTTCCAAGAGTTTAAACAGCTTGGCGCAAAACCAAGCGCCGAGGGTTTAGGCTTAGGGTTGGCAATCACTAAACGTATATGTGACTTACTTAAGATCCCCTTAGTGATGGGATCTGAGCTTGGTAAAGGCACGCAATTTACCCTCACTCTGCCTTGTAAAGTGAGCGCTGCGCCAGCGCAAGCGAAAGGGGCAGAGGCATCACAAGAAACAGAGCTGGGGCAATTGCGCATTTGGCTGCTTGATAACGACCGAAACGTATTAGAGGCATTAAAGCAGTTACTCGAAAATTGGGGCTGCGAAATATCAACGGCCACTAACTTAGCGGAGCTTGAGCAGTTAAAGGCAAGCCAAGCCCTGCCGCAATTGTTGATTATTGATTATCAGCTTGATGATGGGGTAACGGGCCTTGAAGTGATTGAGCAAGCTGCACTAACACGCTTACCTGCCATCGTTAATACCGCGAATCATGACGAAGGAATACGCGAGTTAGTGCTCGATGCGGGCTATCCATTGCTTTATAAGCCTCTGAAAGCGCCCGCTTTAAAACGCATGATTAAGCGACTGACTTAATCTGCGTTTTGCTCAGTTGCTGGGGTATTAGCTTTAATTAAGCGCTCTACCTCAGCGACAAACTTCTTATCTAAGTCATCTTCATGGCTCAAAAATAACAGCATTTCATCGCCATTGTGGTCAATGACCGTTAGCGTAGAGGTTAGTAGGGCGCTTTTAGCATAATCAACGTTGATCTCTTTAATGTCACTAAAGCGGCGTTGATCTTTTTCGAGCACACCTTGCTCATTTTCCCAGTAACTAAAAATGGTGTTTTCTGTGATGCCGTTTCCATCAGTTTTAAAATCGAAAAATGCGTCACTATAAAAATAATGTACATTCTCGTTAGCAGGAATAATTTCTTTTCTTTTTAAAAAGTTAACTTGATAAGACCAAAGCTTATCACCGGTTACTATGGTTGAACTTGGCAACAAATATAGCTCATAAATTAAGCCATAAAATAGCCAAGGCAACATGAATATCGAAATCATAACCTGCCTCGCTCGCCACTGAGAGTGGTACTCAAGAGCCTGCTGTGGTTGCTTGAGGTTTTGAATGTAATTAACCAGTGGCAACCATAGAATAGGTATAACTAAAAACAGCCAAGTACCATATTCCCAGTTATAGCTTACGACTTCAGAAATGATAATCGCCAGCCATAACGCGAACCCAACCGCGACGGGCATGATCTTATTTTTGCCAAAGGTTTGTTCGCTGTGCTTGCAAAGTTCAAGTAACAACGGAATAAAAAACAGTGGTGCGAATATCCCTCGGGCAATCGGCATAATATGGCTTTGTTGCTGCTCTTTTATCGCTTTCCAGTTGCGATAGCTCCAGTAGTGAATGAATATTCCTAAGCTCAATAAGCTGTAAATAACAAACTTACTGTTACTGACAGGGTAGAACTGTTGCTCAGCAAAAACTGGGCGGTTACTTGCTTCTATACGCCAAGCCGCGATGAAAAAGATGATTGCCGCCAAGTAACTTAAAATAAAAACGCTATACCAGTTGGTTTCGTCATCCGCTGGTGTGGTTGTGGCGCTATTTGTGCCGTATTTAATGATGCCGTAATGGGTCGCGTTATTGAGTTTTTTACGCTCGCTTAGGTAAAGGTCTATTTGATCGGCTGGAATATGATCTTGTTTCGCACTGTAATCAAAGTATAAGGTCAACATCGAGTCTTTAAATGTCACGCGTTTTTCGAGATGAAAAAATGGGTTGTCGACTGTGACCTGCTCATCATTAAACTGCCAATTAGTATCCGTAAACGTAACCTTTATGGTTGTTTCGATATTATTTGGGTAACGAAACCATATTGGTGCATTGTTACGTTCTCGCTGTTCCGGCTTATAAACTGAGTTTTGAATTTCACTGGCGTAAAAGTCGTTTTGAAAATCATTACCCTTAGGTCGCCAAAAGTTATCAATAGTATAGTGCTCATTGGTAATTAGCTGACCGGTGTCCTTTGGAGATTCAACCAGCATAGGTTTGGCTGTTTGTAAGCCTTTGTAGGTATCTTGATAATATTCGCGGTAATCATCTTCTATGCTTTTTAAGCTGTTTTCAGCGATTGAGCTGCGGCGGCTAATTGCTTCAAAGTCGCCGTATTTATATTGAGTTGAGAAACTAACTGGCTCATCAATACCTTCTGGGATCTGATAACTATCAAAAACCTGTATGCGTTTTAGGGCAGGCTCTGTGAACATATCTGTAAAGCCTGTCTCACCTTGCTTTATGATTAACGCGACATCGTAGTTCGGTTGAGCTAAATGTTCTAAATCGCCGCGCTGATACGAAATGGTTGGATCAAGCCAATAGCGTTTACCTTGGTGCTCTAAGGTGACAATGACATGGTCAAATAAACTAGGGGAGACCGGTAAGCTAGCAGTACGTTTTCTGTCTTCAGTGTTAACTAAAGCAGGGTGAGCCTCTACGCCGAGCGCTTTAAGTAAAGAAATGAGCAAGACGGTTTTGTCTTTACAGTCGCCATAGCGCAGTGCCAAGGTTTCTGATGCGGGAGTAGGCTGGTGCGAGTTGGTGCCCATTTCTAGGCCCAAATAACGTACTTCGTCTTGGCTAAAGCGTAGGGCAGCCACAATTTGAGACTCTAAGTCGGCATGTTGAAACTTAATCTGACGAGCAATTGTTTCAATAGCAGGGCTTACTTCGATGGCTGATTGGTACAAAGGTAACGACCAATTGACTACCTCTTGCCAATTATTTACTTCAGAAAAATACACTTCCTTGTAAGGCGAATACCAATGCGGTACTTCGCTTGCAGAGCTAAGGGTCGGCTCATTGTGTTGGCTAATTTGGTAGTCAAAACCCGTATCTAGCTTGGTTTTAGTAACTGGCGACTCACCATTCATAAAGTTGATATATAAGGGCGAAGGCTTTTGCCACTTTACCCGCATAAATTGCTGCACTATCGGCACAGACCAATTAAGTGTACGCATGGTGCTGAAGTGCTGATAAACCGGGTTACTGCCCGAAACCGTATAGCTGTAATCTAAAATATCCATGACCCGCATATCATCAATAATGACATTTAGGCTTAAGGTGCCATTGTATATACGACTTGCTAAGTCGGTCTCGCGCTGTAACACCTGAAGCTCGGCACTATTTAGTTTATCTATATATTGGCCGTCACGAATAATGCCTAAACTATTGAGCGTAAGAGATTGGTAGTTTGGGTCAAAATCAATATTTAGCTGGCTAATATAATCAACCCCAGACTGATTGACTGCCTGCATTACAGTGCGATTAAAGCGTTGCTGTGGGGCTTGTTCAGATACCTGAAGCTGAGTGTCGAGCATCAGGTAGAAAGTCCCGTCTTTTATTTGGTCTCGAGGAATCTCAGGGGTTAGTAACTTATGTTGTTTTACCCAGTTAGCTGCAGGTGCAACCTGATAATCTTCAGCGGCTGCAAAGCAGCTCACAAAGAATAAAAAAACAGCCAGTACCTTAAGTTGTAAGTGCATCCATTTCATTGTTATTTTCTAATTACGTTTAGTTTTATATGACAAATTACTGAATTTCACGGCATGAGCCAAATAAAAATTAAATATTTATAGGTAGGTCTCGTAGGAAGAGGTGAGTCTAAGCGGCCCATGGCGAGCCGCTTTTGGGTTATATTATTTATCTTCAGACTCTTTAGCTGGTAAGTCTTTTATTTCAACGCGACTATTTACTTCATAGTATTTTTGCGTGATTTTTTTCAAAATTTCGCGGCGTAATGTGCTTACGGTGCCAGCTTTAGTTAAGTGGTTACCATGGGTAGTAAATGTTTTATCCCAGCCCAGTGCCACAATACTAGGATCGACAACAACTGCATTACCTCCACCATAAGCAACATCGGTACCTAAAATATCGGTAATATCGTAATTATCGATACTAAAAGAGAGGTTTTGCACAACTTGGTCTTTATCTGGTTCTTGAATAACTAATGATTGAAGATGGTCAGCTAAGTCTTCTTCAAAGTTAGGGAAGTAGTTTTTCTTTTCAAGGTATAACGAAGAAACACGTGTGCTATGAGTATCAATAACACTGCCTCGATTTGAATTTACAAATTGCACTGCATTGTTAGTCAGGGCGGTAAATACATTTTTCGCTGTATATGGGTAGTTAAGTAAATTTGGGCTACCAATATAACCACGGTAATAGCCATATATTAATAGCGGGTCATTGTTAAATAGCGGTGCAACAATGTTGTACTCTATATCGTTTAATGAATACTGGTTACCGTTAAAGTTAAAGCGTGGCTTATCAAAAAAACTTGGCTCTTCGTTTATTAGCTTAGATAAGTTTTTTACTGGGTACTGCTGGACTAACTCATTGAGTACCGTCACGTTATAAAGATTGAACCAGTAAGCGAGCAGTTCAGACTTTGGCAAGTTACTCAAGTTAATCTTATTTGGCAGGTCGGCCATATTTTTTTGTATGACCTGCAAGGCTTGCCTCATTTTAGGATTGTCTTTATATGAATCATAATAAAAGCGGTTTGCTTCTGTTGCTGTTGAAGGTTTAGGGTTGGATGATAAATGTGTACCAATCGTCGTGGTGTGTGAGGTGATGCGGTAGCGGTCAGACATGCCTAAATCAATGACCGAAGCACTTAATATTTGCCCATAGCCAGCGTAATCAAGAGTAATGTTTGAGTTTTCATCATACTGATGAAATTGGCTAAATTTTTCTTGGTTAATTGCTGTGATGGCTGTTTTATTAATAGGAGCCGTTGAATTACAGGCCGTTACCAAAATAAGTGATGTTGTTAATGCGATGGTCTTTATAGCGCTTTTCATTTTTACCACCTTCCTTAGTACAGAAAATAAACATATTACTTTTACTTTAAATTGGCAATATCCAGGTAATTAACACAGAAAAAACAAGACTTAAAGTTGGCTATTGCGGTTTTGCTAAGTGTTTTAGTTGGGTATTTCAGGGGGATTAAAGCGGCTCATAGCGAGCCGCTTTAGGTTTATATTATTTATCTTCAGACTCTTTAGTTGGTAAGTCTTTTATTTCAACGCGAGTATTTGCTTCATAGTATTTTTGCGTGATTTTTTGCAAAATCTCGCGGCGTAACGGGCTTACATGGCCGACTTCTTTGGTTAAGTTTTCACCATAAGTAACAAAATTAGTATCGAAGCCCTCTGCTACTATACTCGGATCGGCGACAGTCGCGTTACCTCCACCATATTCAACATCGCTACCTAGAATGTCGGTAATATCGTAGTTATCGATACTAAAAGAGAGGTTTTGCACAACTTGGTCTTTATCTGGCTCTTGAATTACTAACGATTGAAGGTGGTCAGCTAAATCTTCTTCAAAGTTAGGAAAATAGTTTTTCTTTTCAAGGTATAAAGAAGAAACTCGAGTGCTATGGTTACCTATCACACTACCGCGGTTTGAATTTACAAATTGCACTGCATTGGTGGTCAGGGCGGTAAACACATTTTTTGCTGTATATGGGTGGTCAAGCAAGTTTGGGCTGCCAATGTAGCCACGGTAGTAGCCATATATTAATAGCGGGTCATTGTTAAATAGCGGTGCAACAATGTTGTACTCAATATCGTTTAATGAATACTGGTTACCATTAAAGTTAAAGCGTGGCTTATCAAAAAAATTTGGTTCTTCGTTTAATAACTTGGTCAGGTTTTTAACAGGGTACTGCTGCACTAATTCATTGAGTACCGTCACGTTATAGAGGTTGAGCCAGTAAGCGAGTAACTCTGATTTTGGTAAGTTACTTAAATTAATTTTGTTTGGCAGGTCGGCCATATTTTCTTGCACTATTTGCAAGTCTTGCTTCATCTGAGGATTCTTTTTGTACGAATCATAATAAAAGCGGTTTGCTTCTGTTGCAGTCGACGGTTTTGGGTTCGACGACAACCGGGTGCCAATTTTGGTTGTGTTTTGTGAAATGCGATAGCGGTCTGACATACCTAAATCAATCACTGAGGCATTTAATATTTGCCCGTAGTCAGTGTACTCAAGGGTGATATTTGATTTTTCATCGTACTGATGAAATTGGCTAAATTTTTCTTGGTTAATAGCTGTCGTTGCTGTTTTATTAATAGGGGCCGTTGAATTACAGGCTGTAACTAGAATAAGTGATGTTGCTAATACGATGGGTTTTATGGCGTTTTTCATTTTTATGACCTTCCGTAGTTTAAAAAATAAACATAGCGTGGTTTTTTTATAAGCGCAACAATCTGTTGTTTTTGTTTAAAGTACTAACCTTTTTCGTTGCTTAAGTAGGTACGGTGATGTTAGCTTCTGTGCCTTGCTGGGGTTTTGAGTTTATCGATAACTCAAAACCTTGGTTGCGCACAAGTTCTCGGGTGATCACAAGCCCTATACCTGTGCCATTTGCTTTGGTTGAGTAAAATGGCACGAACAAGTTATCAGGGTTTTGAATACCACAACCTTGGTCGCTAATTGCAATATTTAAGCTATCACCTTGCCTTGACCAAGTGAGGCTAGGGGCTGAATTGCTGCCTGCTTCAAAGGCATTTTTTATCAGGTTGATCAATGCTTGTTCTAGCTGGCCTAAGTCGGCATCAACATATAATTCTTCACTGCTATTTATCACTAGTTCAGGAAATATAGCGCTTAAACGTGTGTTTAGTTGCTCGCTACTGATGGTCTGTTTTTGTGCGGGGGGTAGCTTGGCAAACGCACTGTAACTGGCTACAAAATCAAGCAAGTGCTGAGCGCGTTTTTCTATAACTTGCAGCATATCTTGGGCGAGATCATCGTGACTGCTAATTTGTCCTTGGCGCTTAAGGGTTTGCAATGATTGACTCATTGAATAAATCGGCGTGAGTGAGTTACGCACTTCATGATTTAACACTCGAATTAACCGTTGCCAAACAAGTTGTTCATTATCGCGAAGCTGTTGCTCAATTGAAAAGAAGGTCAGTAATTCAAAGTTTTTGCCGGTCCGCCAAAAAGTCTGCGATGAGATTTGAAAGCGTTGTTTAAACAGTGAGTCGTTGTTTTGTTGCCATTCGCCATCATGCAGGGCAATGCCTAAGTCGCTGGCCGATTTACCTTCAATCTGGCGATGGATAATACTGTTTTTAAACGCCTTATTACTAAAGTAAATCAAGCCATGGGGGTCTAGTATAACGATGGGTAAGTCCAGCATGCTGGCAAACTCAAACACAAACTCTTCTGTTTGCATATAATGGCGCTTATTTTTGGCTATTTTATTGCTGAGCTTGGCAAAATCTTGCTTAAGCGCTGCGACTCGTCCACTTTGATAAGACGCTAAATGCCAACTATTACTTTCGTCATTTGCCAGTGCATCTAGTTGCAGACCAAAGCGTTCAATCACATCGATGATCACGCGGTAGCTTTTAATTAAAGCAAAAGCGCTTATCCCGATAAACGGCAATAATAGGCTAATACTGGCAAACCAATCTAGTTTTAAGCTGAGCGAAAGGGCAATACCAAGCGTAAATAGCACCGCTATAACCATAAAAAAATAGCGTCGAATACGCTGCTCTAACGACAACTTGCTACTCATTTAGCGTTCTACTTCTTTTAAATCGAGCTGATGTTTATCAATGCGACGATAAATCGCCGATTTACTTAATCCTAAAAATTCTCCTGCGGCGATAACATTACCATTAAATTGCAGCAGCGCTTTTTGAATCATTTGTTTTTCAAGCTCTTCAAGGGGCAATAGTGGCAAGGCTTGTTCAGCATTACTATTCGTTTGCTCGCAACTTGGTTGATCTAAAATGAGGTCATTGGCTTGAATATTGTTGTTATCGCTCATGATCACCGCGCGTTCAATGCAGTGGCTTAGCTCACGAATATTACCAGGCCAGCTGTAGTTTTTTAGCGCGTTTAGAGCATCAGGACTTAGCGCCATATTTGCACGTTGGTATTTTTTACCATGCACCAATAATAAGTGTTCTGCCAAGGGGGCGATGTCGTCTTTTCTGTCGCGAAGCGGTGGAATGTGCAGTTCAATGGTATTGAGTCTAAATAATAAGTCACGGCGGAACTCACCCTGCTCAATGGCCGTAGCTAATTCACTATTGGTGGCAGAAATAATGCGAACATCGGCGGTTTTGGTTTGGCTTGAGCCTAGCACTTCAAACTCTTTGCTTTCTAGCACGCGGAGCATTTTACTTTGCAGCTCAAGGCTTAAAGTCGCAATTTCGTCTAAAAATAAGGTGCCGCCTTCGGCAATTTCAAAACGCCCTAAGCGGTCTTCTTTGGCATCAGTAAAAGAGCCTTTTTTATGGCCAAATAATTCACTTTCGAATAGCGTTGGCGCAATAGCGCCAATATTCACGCTTACATAGCGTTTATCACATCTGAGAGAATGCTTATGAATATAATGTGCTAATAAGCTTTTGCCTGTACCATTTTCGCCGGTAATTAAAATGCTGGCATCGGTTTTTGCTGCGCGCTCAGCTTTGGCAAGCAACAGTTGCATGATTTCTGATTTAGCTATGTAATGTGCTTGTGTGTCACTGGTAAGCGCCTTTAAACACGCGTTGTCGTGATTACTTTGCTTGAGCTTGAGTTGTTGTTGCACAACGGCGGTTAAGCGTAAGTTATTCCATGGCTTTTCAACAAAGTCGACAGCCCCTAATTGCATGGCTTTAACGGCAACATCAATGCTAGCCCAAGCGGTCATCACAATGACAGGTATGGTCGATCCTAATTGATTTAGTTGCTTTAAAAAGCGTAACCCTTCTTCACCTGAGGTGGTGTCGAGCTTGTAGTTCATGTCGAGCAAAATCAGGCTAATGTGCTCTGATTTTAATAACTCAAGGGCATGTTCAGGGCCTTCGGCCTCAAGGCAATATAAGCCCAGTTGTTGTAATGCAACAGTAGCAGCCAGACGTACATCAGCTTGATCGTCTATGACTAAGATTTTGTCCATGATGTTTTCTTATTATCCTGTTGAGGTGGCTTAAATTTAAGCCACCATTTTGTGCTGTTAATCGTTACGTAGTGCGGCCATAGGTTTTGCTTTAAGCAGTAAAACCAAAGGTCTAAAGCAAGCGAATAGCGCAATACATAAGGTAATACTCCAAGCGAGTAATTGCAGTCTTACATCAAGTATCAGCCATGACATTAGCTGTCCTTGTAACATGTAAAAACCCACCATTACCGCGGCGAGAGCAACCGCAAAGCCAATGAGCACAGGGATAATAGCTTCAACACTCATTAGCTTGAATAAGCGCGCTTTTTTCGCACCTAATGCCATACGAATACCAAACTCATAACGGCGTAGACCCAGGTTGTAGCTCAGTACCCCAAAAATACCGATTGCTGCTAATAATAGAGTAAATAGCGCTAAGGTACTACACAGAACCACTGTCAGTCGGCTCATATACAGTAAATTGTCGTACTCTTGTTGCAGGTCATTAAACTGCCACATGGTTAAGTCGCTGTTCTTTTCTTTTAGCGTATTAAGTATTTGTTTATTAGTCAGCTTAACGCCTTCAGAAGCTTTGATAGTAAACATGTAGCTATACGGTGTTGCAGGCCACCAAATGTGACGACCAAACGATTCATCGTAGTATTTAGGGTGATTAAAATCTTCGGTTACACCCACCACTTCATACATCTTTTCTTCTAAGCCTTGGTAGCTCTTGCCGATAATATTTCTATAGTCTTGGCCTGGTAATAAGTTCTCTGCCACGCTGACTGATACCAGTATTTCGTTGGTTTCACCTCGTATTGCTTGTTCAGTAAAGGTGCGGCCGGCGAGAATTTTGGTGTTAACTAAAGCAAAGTAATCAGGCCCTACCCACTGACTAGGGAAGAAAACGGAGCTTTTACCGTTTACATCAGTCAAGGTGTTGGCGTTTTGTCTTTGCGAAACAGGGCTGTGACCCAGGGCAACATCATCAATGCCTTGGCTATCAAGCAAAACCTGCTTGTATTGCAGCATGTGTTCGTAGCGCTCAGCCAATGACATTTGATTATTTGGCTGGAAAAGGTTAGCAAAATACAGGTTTTCGGTATCACTACCGAGTGGGCGGTTAATCGTGCCCATGGCTTTACTGACTACCATCACTGAAAAGCTAACAAGCAGCGCGGCAACAAACATTTGTGAGCCAATTAAAATACGCACTGTACGGCCAGATACCTGCGAAACACCGCCTTTACCACTGTTTTGCATTTGCGTATTTAGGGTTTTGTAATTTACCAAACGTGCTGTAATTACAGAGAAAATATAAGCAAGAGCAATACACAGTATAATGGCAACAATAACTAACGTGGTATCAACGGCTAAGCTATTCACCAGTGGTAAACGCCCTTCTGCCAATACTTTAAATAAACGTATGCCCCATACCGATAAAAACAGCGCAATGCTTACTGATAAGGTCATTAAAATCAGTGATTGTAAAAAGATACTTTTAAATAGCGTGCTGCGTTTTGCACCTAACACCGCCTGCAAGGCGAGGGTTTTATGTTGCGCAAGAGCGCGTGAGAAGAACAAAGTGCTTACATTAAGTACTGCAATAATCAGTAGCCCTACCGCACCGGCTAACATCATCAAGCTTAAGTCATCGTTATTACCCAGCTCAACGTCACGATAAGGGGTTACTTCAGGTTTTACATCGGTGATCCCCCCGTTGTTTAGCCATTCTGATTTAACCGTATCAATTTGCTGTTTTAAATCGACTTTAACTTGATCTATGGTGACCCCAGGCTTTAAAACAGCAATTAGTTTTAGGTTTTTGAACGTGTTTGTCCATGGGCTTTGCCAATCGTCATTGTGAAAGAAACGGCGGTCAGCACTGGATGGAAACCACACTTCAACATCACTTGCTTTAAACATGTAAGGTGGGCTGAATGAGTCATCAACAACACCGACGATACGGTGAACATAATTGGTTTCACCAGCCATGACTGAGAGTGTTTTACCAATAATGTTCGGGTCGCTGTTGTAATGTTTGCGCCAGAAGTTAGCAGATATAACAACCCGGTCATCAGGAGTTTCTAGCGTTTCTCCAAGGTCAAAACCTTGTCCCATTAAAAATGGCGTGTTTAATAAGTCAAAATAGTTGCCGCCAACATACAGCACAGGCTCTTTCGGTTCGCCATCAAGGTTTGCAAAAATTTGCTCACCTGCATTGATCATCATACTTTGTTCAAAGCTTTGATTATGCTTAAGCCAATGCACCATCGACTGATAGCTTTGAAAGCCAGTAGCATCATAGTCATCATAGGTAAGTGATTGCTCAACCACCACCATGCGTCTTTCATCGTACACATCAAGGGGCTTTAAAAAGTAGCTGTTAACAAGGCTAAGCACCACAAACAAGGTGGCCAGTGTTAAAGCAAGCGTTGCGATAACCGCAGTGACAAAGCCCGGTGCATTCATTAATGATGCCCACGCTAAGCTTAATTGGGCGCGTGTTTTGGTTAATTTCATCACATCACCTCGGCGCTTTCGAGAACTTGCTCAGCAGTGTCGCTGCTAGGTGCTTGGCGAGCTTCAGAGTAGGAAACAATTTCACCATCTAACAATTTAAGTTGCGTTTTAGCGCGCCCGGCATAACGTAAGTCATGGGTTACCATACAAATCGTGGTGCCTTTTTTATTTAGCTCATCGAGCAAGTCCATGACAGCATCACCATTTTTTGAATCTAAGTTACCGGTTGGCTCATCCAACAATAAAATGCTTGGCTTGCCAGCCAATGCGCGGGCAATGGCAATACGCTGTTGTTGACCACCAGATAATTGGTTTGGTTTATGCTGAGCACGGTGGCCCATTTCAACTTCATCAAGGGCTTGTTTTACCGCAAGCTCTATTTCGCTCGGGCTCATGGCTGGCTCTCGGTAAGTGAGCGGCAGTGCCACGTTGTCAAACACCGATAATTCATCAATTAGGTTAAACGACTGAAATATAAAACCAATGTGAAGGTTTCTAAGTTCAGCTTGCTGATCCATATCGAGGGTTTTTGTGTCGACTTCTTTAATGAAATAGTCGCCAGCAGTTGGGCTATCTAGTAAGCCTAGTAATGACAGCAACGTCGATTTACCACAGCCAGATGGGCCGCTAATGCAAATATAGTCACCCTGGTTAATATTCAGGCTGATGTCTTTTAATGCATAGGTTTCAACATTTTGGCCGCGATAAACTTTGGCGATTTTGTTTAATGAGATAAGCGTGTTGGTTTTCATAAGCTGTCCTGTTCGATTTTTATTGTTGCCAAATGCTGCCATTTAGAAAGGTCAGAAATGATCAGCTGTTCGCCCACGGTGGCACCGCTCAAAAGTTGAATTTGATTGTCACTGAGTGTACCAAATTCGATATTCGTTGGCGTTGCTAACTGGGTATTTGGATTAAGTTTAAATAGCGTGGCTTCGCTGTGTGCTTGCGCTTTTTGCGGCACGTTAATGGTTAACGCATCGGGAATAATGTTGCTAACAACATAGCCTTCAATGCTTAAATCTGGGCGGGCATTGGCAGGCAGTGTGCCTTGTAAATCAAGTTCAATAATCACCCGACCATCGGTAACGATAGGGTCAATTCGGGTGACTTTGGCATCAACTTCACCGTGGCTTGCTTGGCTAAAGGTGTTTACTTTTGCTGCCATATTGAGTGCCACTTTTTCGGCATCAGCTTGCTTCACACTCAGCTCTGCTTTTAGTGCTTTGTTTGAGCCAACCACAGCAAGGCGGGTGCCCGGCACTAGGTTCTGACCAAGTTCAACATTCAATTCTTGTAGCATGCCATCGATACCTGCCGTTATTTGCAGCTGATCAAAAGCGTGTTGCTCAACTTGATAATTAAGCTCAAATTGGCTTAATAGCTCTTGCTGTATTTTGCTACGTTGTAAGTGCATTTCTTTGAGCTGAGCGAGGCGTTGCTGCTCGATACTTACGCGCTCTGTAAGCTGTGCAACGTTTAGCATGCTTCGTTTATAATCTAGGCTTGAAACAATTCCTTGTTCGATCAGTTTACTTTCGGCATCGACTCTAAGCTCTGCGCTTTGTAGCTCACTTTTTAAAATGGCGAGATTCGCTTGGCGTTCAAGTAGCTCACTTTGCTGGTTAATTTTTTGCTCATTAACACTGGCTTTTTGGCGAGCGAGTTCTAGCCGAGCGACCGATAAACGCTGCGCTTGCTGAGGGTTTACTAGGCTTAAAATCACCGTGTTTTTGTTAACAATAGTGCCGGGGTAAACGTGGATAGCTTCGACCATTGCGGTGTCAGTATTGGTTAAATAGCGTTGATACTTCGGTTTTAAACGGCCAAAGCCACGTATTTTTACTACAAAATCGGCTTGTTCTACGGTTGCTATTTGCAATTGGCTTGCAGAAACTACTGTGGGTGTCGCCCATTGATAAACCATTATAGCGCCAAGCGCTGACACGCTAATAGCTGCACCAATAAGCCATTTTTTAGCTTTTGATTGCTGAGGTTTACGTTTTAGAGTGCTGTCTAAATCCATTGGCTATATTTCATTGCGTTGTAAGTTTAGCAACACAAAAGCGAGGAACGTGCCAAGGTTTAATTTATTGATTTTTATCGTTTTTTAATTTTTTGATTAGGTGGGCTTTCCCACTTTTGGGATTAATAAAATCAAAAGTGGGACAAACTATAATGCAGTGTTTACTGGGTTAATTCTGCAAGTTTAGCCAGTTGCTTTTTAGCATGTGCGTTATCAGGTTTAAGCTTGAGTACTTGGTTATAGTTGGCTATTGCTTGTTTAAGGTTACCGAGATACCAGTACGCTTCTGCTAGGCTATCAAAGGTATTGTAACTATTAGGGTAAAGGTGTGTGTTAAGCTTAAAAACCGCTAATGCTTCATTGAGTTTGTCTTGGTTGATAAGCGAATAACCCCATAAGTTAATATCGTTTTCAGCAAATTGAATCTTCTTTTCTTTGCTTAATTGATCCGCAGCCGCAATTGCATTTTCGTAGCCTTGTACTTCAAGAACTTGCCATAAGCGTTTTATATTTTTGGGCAGGCCAAAGCCATTCTCTTGTTTCATCTCTGGAATATAAAAGCCAGCAATTTCATCTACAAATTGCGATGGCATTGCACCCATTAAGTTGGTTAAGATCACAATTGACATATTATCTTCTGGGTAAACAAAGATACCAGCCCTGTTACCACCCACAGCGGCTAATGCAGGATGCTCTTCTCGGTCCATAACAGGCCAGCCAAGACTGTAGCCGTTTAAACGTTGATTGAAGCCTTGAGTGTGACCGCTTTTTAGGCGAGTCGGAGTCCACATTTGCTGTATACTGTCTTCACTAATAAATTGATTTGTTTGTAAAGCGATTAGCCAATTTGCCAATTCTACTGCTGTTGATGCCATGCCTGCGGCGGTTTGTAACATTTCAGAAAAAATGGCTTCTCTTGAGTTGAACAGTTCATCGCCTTGATTTTCGTATCGTCTTGCTGAGTGCTTTACAGCATTGTTGAGGTTATTAAAGCCCGCTTCAAGTGTTCTGCTCATTTCAGCCTGCTGTAATTGGTTTTTTTCGATAAATTGCTGAAATGGCATCCCCGATAGTTTGTTAATTAACTTACCAATAATAACGTAATTTGTTTGGTTGTATTTAAAGCGAGTGCCTGTTTCGAATTCTAATGGCTTGGTTTGAACTAGTTGCCATGCATCATCGGGTCCTTGATCTGAGATTAAATCAGCAACTTCACCTTTTATTATGTCAGGTAAGCCTGATGTATGGCTCATTAACTTTCTGGTTGATATAGCGTGCCACTCAGTTGGCAATTCTGGCAGATAAGTGCCTATAGGCGCATTAAGATCTAATTTCTTTTGCTCAACAAGCTGCATCAGCGCCACACCAACAAAAGCTTTTGTTGCAGAATTAATGGCAAATAAAGTGTTGCCATCAACGGCGATATTATCTTCAATATTTGCAACTCCGTAGCTGGCAACTTTAGTTACTTTATTATCTCGAACGACGGCGAGTTGTAGCCCTGGAATATTTCTTTTTTGCATTAACTCAACCACCCATTGGTCAAGCTCATCTGCATGTGCAGAAAAGGCGCAGAAACTGGCTGATAGCAGTGTTATGGTCGGAAGAATTAATTTTTTTGCTAGTTTTTTGCAAGCTGTGTACACGATGTTGTCCTTAGTGTTCATTTTTATCTATTATTTTTTACTTAGATAGTTTTGATGTGAGCACTAAAGCGAGGAGTATGCCAATGTTTAATGTTTTGAAATTTATAGTTTTTATTTTTTTCTTGGTTTGGGAATTCCCACTTATGGGAATTTCAAATTAAAACTGGGAGTGAAAGCTTAAATTAGCTTTCTTCGATTTTGCCAACCTGTGAAAGTTGATTAAACAAAATGCCCGCTTGGGTGCGGTTATAAACATTAAGCTTGCGTAAAATCGCTGAAACATGCTGCTTGATAGTAGTTTCTTGAATCGACATTTCAAAAGCGATTTGTTTATTCAATAAACCGTCGGCAATCATCGCCAATACGCGATATTGCTGTGGTGTAAGCTTTTCAAGATTGCGAGCAAATTCGCTTTGTTCGTCGTTTATCACTACATCGGTTAAATCAACTTCGGGTGGTAGCCAAGTGTCGCCATTTAATACATGGCTAATTGCTTCACTGATGACATCTAAAGAAGATGACTTAGGAATATAGCCTGCAGCGCCAAGACTCATGGCTTGTTTGATTATGGCGGGGGTTTCATTGGCAGAGACCATAATCACTAAGATATCTGGGTAGTGATTTCGTAATTGCGAAAGGGCTTGTAGGCCATTTGCACCTGGAATAGTTAGGTCTAAGAATATCAGTTCAATTTCAGGATGTGCATTTAATAGTGCGAACAAGCCATCAATGTCACTTGTTTCTTTAATATGTTCTTCGGGCACTGATGTCGCGGCGGCTTGACGCAGTGCACTTCTAAATAACGGGTGATCATCGGCGATTATAGTGTTCACAGCTAAAGACATTCCCTCTATTCTCCAATGCGTTATGTTATAAGTGATTTTGCGCTTTGAAACAAGGTTTGCCTGAAGGGAAGTTTCAGACAAACCTTTCTCACACAAGGATTTAGGTTCTTTTTTAGAAACGGTAACCAACAGTGAAGGCAACAGTGCGAGGGTCGCCGTAGTAACCGATTAGCGTATTATCACCACCTAAACCAGGGGTGTATTTGCTCGTATCAGTTGGATCTGTTGGATCAGGTGCTACGAATTGGTAACCACCAATCATGTACTCTTCATCCGTTAAGTTTTTGCCGTAAAGACCAGCAGTCCAGTGACCGTCTGTGCTGTACCAAGTAATGCCCATGTTAAAGATACCGTAAGCATCTTGAGTGAGTAGGCTATCTTCTTCGAATAGAGCGTAGTCGCCTCGGTGGTAGTAGTTACCATTTACTACAAAATCACCCATTTCTGTGTACATGCGATAGGTCGCACCTAGATTGAAGGTCAAATCTGGCGTGTTTGATACTGTGAAGCGATCTGATTTGTCGAATGCCTCACCTGTTTCAGGGTCGTAATCAATTACGTTATCAAAGCTACTGTCTATATAGCCAATTGATGCATCAAAGCTTAGTGATTCTGTGGCTACGTAGTTAAGTTCAAGTTCGATACCATCTGAGGTTGATTCACCAATGTTACCTAAGCGTTGGTTTAGATCAGATGCACTGTCTCCCGGTAACACCGAAATATACTGACGGTCTTTATGATCAAGGGTGAACAAGGTTACGTTCGCACGTAAGTTATTATTCCACTCACTCTTCATACCGATTTCGAATGAATCAACGATTTCAGGTTTTGCTGCAGGCTCTGCGGTTGTTGCTCGCGGGTTGAAAGTACCTGACTTAAAGCCTTGCGCATAACTTGCAAAGAACATGATGTCGTTTGAATACTGATATTCAACACCAGCACGTGGTGTGAAGCGTGACCATTCTTCTTCATCATCTAGTACGGTTGGTACGAGTTGACCTTCTGGGCGAGTATAACCAGGGATCCAACCTGATTCTGGATATACAATGTCAAAAATTAGGCCGTTGTTAACAAGCGCCTCTTTTTTGTCTTTGGTGTAACGTGCACCCAATGTCATTGACCATTGATCATTAAAGTCATAGCTACCTTGAATATACGCAGCTTTACTATTTGAGTTACTACAACCACTAACTTCACGAGTGAGGCCAGGAGCGCCTAAGCTTTGACCTAAGATACCTAAAATTGCCTCAAACTGGCCACATGATTCACCATCGTAATAGTAAAGGCCAGATACAAATTTGTAGTTATCACCTTGATGGTTTAGCTGTAATTCGTGAGTAGTTTGTTCATCATCGTAAATAGCGGGTACATCGAAAATCGGCAACGACGTATTATCAAAGTCGATATTAGTTGGTGAGTAGCTCTCTCGGCTTGAGCCTATGTATTTTATGCTCGTGCTGTCAGTCATATCCCAACGAGCAGTTAAGCTGTAGCCTTCTAGTTCAACTTTGTTCCATGTTGGTAAGCTGGTGTATGAGTCATACACACTGTCTGGAACTGGTGCATCTGTTAGTAGGCTAGGAAGTAAGCGGTAGCCACCTTTCGCGTTAGATTTATCTTCTGTTTTATCCCACGCAAAACGGAAAAATAGGTCATCAGTAGGCGTGTATTCTAAAGTAACACGAGCTGCGGTAACGTCTTTGTTGTAGTTTTCGCGGTCTTGGTTATCAAGAGCTGATGTTAAAAACTCACCAAAACCATCACGATTAAGTGTTGCAAAACCAAAACCTACATAGAGTTTTTCGTCAATAATTGGCAGTTGACCAGTAATTTTTAAATCTTTTTGGTTATAGCTACCTACAGTGCCTTGTATATTTAAAGTTGCATCACCGCTCATTTCTTTGGTGACGTATTTAATTGCACCACCAATGGTATTTTTACCGTAAAGCGTACCTTGTGGACCACGTAATACTTCGATTTGTTGCACATCAAGAAGGTCAAGCACCGCACCTTGTGGGCGAGCAAGATAGACATCATCAATATAGATACCAACACCCGGCTCATAACCCCACAATGGGTCTTGCTGACCTACACCACGAATAAACGCAGTAATTGTAGAGTTAGTACCACGGCTTGCTTGCAAGGTGGTATTTGGCGAGAACTGCTGAACTTCGGTCATAACGACGATACCGTTTTCTGCAAGCTCTTCAGCACCAACTGAAGTTACAGCAACAGGAACTTCTTGCAGGTTTTCAACGGTTTTACGCGCTGTTACCTGAATACGTTCTAGTTCCCCTTTTTTTGCTGCAGGTTCGGCTTGTTCTGCCGCTTGAGCACTGACACCTGCTAATGCAAGTGATACAGCCAGAGTAAGTGGCGCGACTTTTGGGTTAAGCTTTATCATGTTGTATTCCTTGTTATTGTTGTCATTAGTCTTATGGCCACTCTCGTTGATGTTGCCGAAGACTTAATAAGTTTGCCCGTGTCACCTGTCAGTTAATGTAGAAGATAGTTGCAAAAATTGAATTAGTACCATAGTGCTATACCCACCACAGCCCTTTATTTATCAAGCAATTAAGCTATTTTTAAAGCAGATAGTACCTTAGTGTTATGTATTTTTTAGGCGCTTAAGGTAAGACTGATAGCATTATTCCGATGTCACCTCATCTGTGTAATAACAATAATTATAGGAATGTCTATGCTGAGCATGATAGGACTGTTAGGCGGTTTAATACTGCTGATCATTTTAACGCTGCGTGGGGTAAATTTATTTATCGCCGCGCCAATCTGTGCGTTGTTAGTCGCACTTAGTAGTGGCATGGCCATTTTCCCTGTATCGGCAGATACAAACTTTATTAACGCCTATATGGATGGCTTTGCTGGTTTCTTAAGTGCGTGGTTCTTTATGTTCTTGCTGGGTTCTTTATTCGGTAAGTTCATGGAAGACACCGGTGCTGCAGACAGTGTTGCGAGCTATATTGTAGGCAAACTAGGTATGAAACACGCAGTTCTTGCGGTGGTGATCGCCTGTGCAGTTTTAACCTACGGCGGCGTGAGCGTCTTTATTGTTGCGTTTTCTGTTTACCCAATGGCATTAAGTTTGTTTAAAGATGCAAACTTACCGCGCCGCTTTATTCCAGCAACCCTGGCATTTGGCTCGGTGACCTTTACCATGACTTCGGCAGGCTCGCCAGAAATTCAAAACTGGATCCCGGTTAAGCACCTTGGCACGTCGCCATATGCAGCATGGGAAGTGAGCTTAGTGGTGGCCATTTTCATGGCAACAGTAGGTTATTTTTGGTTAAACAAGATGATCAAAAAAGCCGTTGCCAATGGTGAAACTTTTGAAGCTCGTGATGATGATCCTGTCATTATTGAGCGTCGTCGTCCGCACCCAATTACTGGTGTGATCCCGCTAATCGTGGTGTTACTTTTATCATTTACTCTACATGATGTACTGCAGCAAACAGCACTTATTGTAGCCTTGCTTGGTGGCGTATTGAGTATTGTGATTATCAACTTCAAGCATTTTCACGATATGGGAAATGCAATTAATGTTGGTACAACAGGCGCTTTAGTGGCAATCGGTAATACTGCAGCAGTGGTTGGTTTTGGAGCTGTAGCGAAAGTATCACCGGCATTTACCGCAGCAGTAGATGTGATGACTCATATGCCTGGGAATGAGCTGGTTGGCGCTGCAGTGGCAGTGAGTGTAATTGCTGGTTTAACGGGCTCTGCTTCTGGCGGGCAAGCTATTGCATTACCACTTGTAGCACCGGGTTATTTAGATATGGGAGTTAATCCTGAACAGCTGCACCGCGTGGTGGCAATTAGTTCTGGAGCTCTCGATACCTTGCCGCATAATGGCTATGTAGTGACAACAATACGCGCTATCTGTAAAGAAACGCATCAACGAGCGTATTGGTCAATGGCAGCACTTACTGCGGTCGTTCCGCTTATCGGTGTCGCATTGGCACTTGGACTCTTTATTTTCTTTTAAGGAACAGCAATGAAAACCAAATTAATAATTTTGCTATGGCTGGTTGTATTTAGTAGTACTGCGTTTGGCGCCGAAAACAAAGCCGAAACCATGCTAGTGGAAAAACAGCATTTTACGACAAAGGATTTTACCACTGTGTCTGGCGTGACCTTGGAGCAAGTGGATATTGGCTGGGAAAGTTACGGAAAACTAAACGCCAATAAAGATAACGTGATTTTAATTACTCATTATTTCTCTGGCACTTCTCATGCCGCAGGCAAATATAAAGCGGATGATGCCCTACCGGGTTATTGGGATGCGATTATCGGCCCAGGCAAAGCTATCGATACGAATAAATATTATGTGATTAGTTCAGATACGTTAGTGAATGCCAACTGGCATGATGAAAATGTAATCACCACAGGCCCTGCGTCAACTAATCCTAAAACAGGCAAACCTTATGGTTTAGATTTTCCTGTGGTTACGATTACTGATTTTGTGAATGTGCAAAAGCGTTTACTTGAAAGCCTAGGTATCACTAAGTTACATGCTGTGATGGGCGCATCAATGGGGTCGTTTCAAGCACTTGAGTGGGCAACGCGTTACCCAGATAAAGTTGAGCGTTTAATTCATGTGATTGGCGCTGCAACGATGGATGCATGGACAGTCGCAGCACTTGAAAAATGGGCGTTACCAATTCGTTTAGATAAAAACTGGCAGCAAGGTAATTATTACGGCAAAGAGCGTCCGTTAGATGGCTTAGCGGCAACCATGCTTAATATTACGCAAGATGCGATGCATCCAATTATTTATAACGCGAGCTTCCCTGACTTTAACGTGCTTGATGAAGGCGCGTTAAAAGACATTCGTACCTTGCCTAAGTTAAACCAAGTACTAGCACAACGTGCAATGGCACGTGCGAAAACCCAAGATGCAAATCATGTACTTTATTTGGTCCGAGCATCACAACTATTTACCGCTGGCATGCAAAGCGATTTAACAACTGCACTTAAAAATGTATCTGCCAAAACATTATTACTACCCGCAACGAACGACTTACTGCTTCGCCCTGAAAACATGCGCACCGTGTTTGACACCATGAAAGCAGCAGGTAAAGACGTTGAGATTTCAGAAATTGAAGGGGGCTGGGGACACCTTGATGGCATTTTCTCAATCGCCCCTAAAGCGCAGCTTATCAGTGAGTTTTTAGAGGAGTAACCCGATGAGCAAAACAGTTTTAATTACTGGTGCAGCCAGTGGTATTGGTTTATATGTTGCCCAGCAACTAGCGATGCAAGGCCACACTATTATTGTCACTGATTTAAATCAGCAAGCTGCAAAACAGGCGGCAGCAGGTATTGTTGAGCAAGGTGGTAGCGCCGAAGGGTATGCACTTAATGTGGCAGATAGTGATGCAATAGAGCAGTTTTTCAATGAGCTTAATCAGCCGATTGATGTGCTTATTAATAATGCGGGTATTCAGCACGTTGCAAAGCTTGAAGATTTTCCGGCTGATAAGTGGCAGTTTTTACAGCAAGTTATGCTCGTTGGCCCGGCGATGATGACCAAAGCCGTGCTACCACGAATGCGTGAACAAGACTTTGGTCGCATCATTAATATTGGTTCAATCCACGCCATGGTGGCGTCCAAATATAAGTCAGCTTATATCGCTGCGAAGCATGGCTTAATCGGCTTTGCTAAAACTATGGCACTGGAAACTGGCGATGCCAATATCACTATTAACACTGTGTGCCCAGCGTATGTAAAAACGCCGCTAGTGGAGCAACAAATTGCCTCACAAGCAAAAGAGCACGGTATTTCAGAGCAACAAGTGATTGACACGATTATGCTGGCACCAATGCCGAAAAAAGCATTTATCGGTTTAGATGAGATCCTGCATACCGTTAGCTTTTTAATGGCCGATGCAGCACGCAATATTACCGCCCAAGCAATCGCCATTGATGGCGGTTGGACTGCACAATAGGAGGAGCCAATGGCAGGTTTTGATAAAGTAGTTACAAGTTACAGCGAAGCGATGGCAGGCCTTGAAGATGGCATGACAGTGATAGCGGGTGGTTTTGGTTTATGCGGTATTCCTGAGGGTCTGATTGCACAAATTAAACGTCAAGGCACCCGTGATTTAACTGTGGTATCGAATAACTGTGGCGTTGATGGTTTTGGTTTAGGTGTGCTGCTTGAAGACAAACAGATCAGCAAGATGGTTGCCTCTTACGTTGGTGAAAACGCACTATTTGAGCAGCAGCTATTAAATGGTGAACTTGAAGTTGAGCTAACACCGCAAGGCACTTTAGCTGAAAAAATGCGTGCTGGCGGGGCGGGCATCCCTGCATTTTATACCGCAACAGGGGTGGGGACCCCGGTAGCTGACGGTAAAGAAACCCGCAATATTAATGGTCGCGATTATTTATTAGAGCCAAGCATTACTGGCGATTTTGCGATAGTTAAAGCATGGAAAGCAGATCGCTACGGTAACTGCATTTATCGTCATACGGCGATGAATTTTAATCCGATGGCAGCAACCGCAGGCAAAGTTACGGTTTCTTGAAGTTGAAGAAATTGTTGAGCCAGGAGAGCTGGAGCCAAGCCAAATTCACACGCCGGGTATCTATATTGATCGGGTGATTAAGGGTGAATTTGAAAAGCGCATCGAGAAAGTTACCACTAAGCAAGAGAATCAATAAGGAGCACGCTGATGGCATTATCACGAGAACAAATCGCTAAACGCGTGGCGATGGAACTACAGGATGGTTACTACGTTAACTTAGGTATAGGTATTCCAACCTTGGTCGCTAATTATGTCCCTGATGGCATCGAAGTGATGCTGCAATCTGAAAATGGTTTACTCGGTATGGGGCCATACCCAAGTGCAGACCAAGTTGATGCCGATATGATCAACGCAGGCAAAGAAACGGTCACTGCTGCAACGGGGGCGGCTATTTTTAGCTCTGCTGAAAGCTTTGCCATGATCCGCGGCGGCCACGTTGATTTAACCGTACTGGGTGCGTTTGAAGTGGACCAAAACGGCAATATTGCCAGTTGGATGATCCCGAAAAAGTTGGTTAAAGGAATGGGCGGTGCGATGGATTTAGTCGCCGGTGCTAAAAACATTATTTGTACCATGACCCATGCCAACAAGCATGGCGAATCAAAACTGCTGACCGAATGTAGTTTGCCGTTAACAGGTGTTGGTTGTATCAATAAAGTGATTACCGATTTGGCACTTTTAGAAATTAAAGACGGTGCATTTCATTTATTAGAGCGTGCCCCGGGTGTCTCGGTTGATGAGATTATTGCTAAGACACAGGGCAAGCTTATTGTCTCTGGCGACATTCCTGAGATGACTTTTAGCTAGTTTTACGACTTTAAGCAGTTAATTTGCCTAGAATTTATACTAAACCCCAATAATGTGCTTTTTGTTCATGACTTTTATGAACAAAAAGCCATTTATCACCATCAATGCAACTTACCCCCTAAACATTTCGTTAATCTATCGTTAACACTATGCTCCAAACCAGATCGCCATTTGCAGTAGGCCGATCAACGACAACAAATAATTATAATCTGGTGTGGAGTAATTCATGAAAGCAAGTAACACACAGCTCGCTTTAGCCTTTGTAGCGGCGTTAGCAAGTACATCAGCATTCGCACAAAGCGACACTGAACAATTACAGCAACAACTCGACGCACTTCAAAAAGAAGTGGACTCATTGAAAGCATCA
Organism: Pseudoalteromonas shioyasakiensis; assembly: GCA_013391845.1. NCBI lineage: Bacteria > Pseudomonadati > Pseudomonadota > Gammaproteobacteria > Alteromonadales > Pseudoalteromonadaceae > Pseudoalteromonas > Pseudoalteromonas shioyasakiensis. The sequence goes on along the minus strand of CP058414.1, from coordinate 366,670 downwards.
AGTAGCTTTAACTTAGAGTTTGGCGGTCGCGTTCAACTTGACTACAACTACTTTGATGGTGCCTACAATGCCAATAATGAAGGTACAGGGGGGAGTGAATTCTTCCCTCGTCGTATCCGTACTTATGTTGAAAGTGAACATGGCAAGTGGGATCACAAACTACTACTCGAATTTGCTGAAGGCACGGCTGAAATCGTGTTAGCGCGTGTACGTTATGCATTCGACAACGGCTTAAAAGTAAAAGCCGGTAAAATCCGCGAAGATATGTCATTAAATGCACTAACCAGTTCAAAACATATTAATACTATTGAGCGCAGCACCCTTGCTAATTCTTTCTCACCTTTCTTCCGTTGGGGTATCTCGGCTTATCAATACTTTAAAGACTCAGGTTTACGTTATGCCGTGGGTGTTTACAAGAACGATGCGTTTGGTGCCTCAGGCCACGACGAAGATGACAAACTGACATTGGCTGTAACAGGTCGCTTAACGTGGTCTAGTGCAGCACCAGGTGATGTGATTCATTTAGGTGCTTGGCACTCTTATCGTGATATGGGTGGTAATGATTTAAGCGCTCGTTTTGCCCGTGGTGAAGTGCGTGAAACCAATGTTCGCTTAGTGGATTACGCGGTCGGTGGTGAAACGGCTGCGCTTGATAGCATGTCGCAAAGCGGTCTTGAATTTGCCTACCAAGCGAATGCATTCACTCTAGAGGCTGAATATGCCAGCCGTTATCTCGATACGGTTGATAGCAGCAATGAACTTGATGGAGAGCGTTTTGATGGCTTTCATGTTTCGGCAAGTTATTTCTTAGGCGGTGAGCAGCGCCGTTACAAAGCAGGTTCAGCATTATTTGTGCAACCAAAAGGGATTAAAGATGCATGGGAGCTTGTTGCACGTGTGTCACAAATGAACGCCAGCAGCAAACAGCAAGGTACCGACGTAACCACTTACACAGTAGGCACATCATACTACCTAAGCAGCGATATCAAATTTATGGGCAACCTGATTTACAGCGATGTTGATGGTGCCGGTGCTTCTACACTGGTAGGTGATGAAGATTCAGGTATGGGCATCAGTGCTCGTATGCAGTACTTATTTTAGGAGTCGTGCATTATGACTAAGTTTAAATCATTAAAAAGCTCTCTTTTAGCAGTTTCGTTATTAGTAACCAGCCCGCTAGCATTGGCAAACTTACACTTTTTGGTACCGGGTGGCCCTGGTGGCGGTTGGGATACCACAGCACGTGGTGTCGGTGAAGCAATGGTGAAAGCGGGCATTGAAGATAATGCATCGTTTCAGAATATGTCGGGCGGCGGCGGTGGCCGTGCGATTGCTTATTTGATTGAGTCGGGCACTAAAAAAGGCGATATGTTGATGGTTAACTCAACGCCTATCGTACTGCGCGCATTATCAGGCAAAATTCCTTACAGTTATCGCGATTTAACGCCAGTTGCCAGCATGATTGCTGATTATGGTGCGTTTGTTGTGCGTAATGACTCACCTTTTAAAACATGGCAAGACGTTATTGATGCAATGAAAAAAGACCCTGGCTCTGTAAAAGTAGCGGGTGGCTCAGCGCGCGGCAGCATGGATCACTTAGTAGCAGCACAAGCGGTGAAAGCAGCGGGTATTGATGGTCGTCGATTACGTTACATTCCTTACGATGCCGGTGGTAAAGCGAAAGCAGGTTTATTGTCGGGTGAGGTCAACTTACTTTCGACAGGCTTAAGTGAGGCACTCGAAGTCGCTAATGGCGGTCAGGCACGGATTTTAGCGGTGACTTCTGCAGATAAATTGCCAGATTACCCAGCAATTCCAACCTTAAAGTCGCTAGGTTACGACATGGAGTTCGTAAACTGGCGCGGCTTTTTTGCGACCCCAGATTTACCTGCAGATAAGCTAGCAGAGTACACAGAAAAGCTGCGTAAGCTGCAACAAACCCCTGAATGGGAAGCGGTTCGTGCCCGTAATGGTTGGCTAAATCTGTTTCAAGAAAAAGACGCGTTTATTAAATCGCTTGAGCAGCAAGAAGCGCAATTACGCGTTGTAATGAAAGAACTTGGTTTTATCCGAGGCTAAGGTTAGACAATGTTAAACCGTGAACTAATTGGACCAAGTTTATTCTTGGTCCTCTTTACCCTCTACGCCCTTGTGGCTTGGCAAATTCCACTTATGCCATTTGAAGAGTACGAAAGTGTTACTTCAGCAACCTTACCAAAAGTGTATGCAGTATTCGGTATCGTGGTGTGTGTACTTTCGATTGGTGCCAACTTATTAAAGCAGGCGCCTGCAGGAAAAGCAGAGCTACTCAGTAAAGGCAACTTACTACGTACCTTTGCACTGTTGGTTTTAATGGTTGCTTATAGCGCCATGCTTGAACCGTTTGGTTTTTTAATTGCCACCAGTGCATTTTTAATTGCTGGCTTTTTTATTATGGGTGAACGCCGTAAGAAGGTGTTGTTGTTTGCTTCAGTGCCTGTGGCCGTGGTTTTTTGGTTTTTAATGACACAAGTACTGGGCATCTACTTAGTACCTGGCAATTTGTGGAGTTAAGTTATGCTTGATGGAATTATGTTAGGTTTGTCGACCGTACTCGACTGGAACAACTTGTTATATGTGATTGTAGGCTGCTTTGTTGGCACGTTCATCGGTATGTTACCTGGTCTAGGTCCAATTACTGCGATTGCGTTGATGATCCCGATCACTTACAGCATCGGTGCTGATTCGGGCATGATTTTAATGGCCGGTGTTTACTACGGGGCTATATTCGGTGGCTCTACTTCTTCTATTTTGATTAATGCGCCGGGTGTGGCGGGGACGGTAGCGTCATCGTTTGATGGCTACCCGCTAGCAAAGCAGGGTAAGGCAGGTAAAGCCCTTGCGATTGCAGCTTATTCATCCTTTATAGGCGGTACGATTGGGGCCATTTTACTGATGGTGGCTGCGCCTTTATTAGCAAAAGTGTCATTAAGTTTCCAATCGCCTGATTATGTTGTACTGATGTTTTTAGGCTTAACGGCCATTGCCGCGTTCTCTAATAAAGGGCAATTTCTAAAAGCCATGATGATGACGGTATTTGGTTTAATGCTGGCAACAGTAGGGATTGATCCCTCTTCAGGTACCGAGCGTTTTACTTTTGGCCAAGCTGATTTATTAGATGGTATTAGCTTTTTATTAGTAGCAATGGCAACGTTCGCGTTGGCTGAAGCACTGATTAATGTGGCACGCCCTGAAGCTGAACCAGATAAAAAAATTGATGATCCTGATACGCCAAAAATTGGCTCAACAAAACTGACTAAAGAAGAAGTAAAAGACATGGCTCCTGTGGTTGGCCGATCATCTTTACTTGGCTTTATTGTCGGTGTTTTACCGGGCGCAGGGGCAACCATTGCCAGCTTTATGGCCTATGCCACTGAGCGGAACCTTGCTCCAAAGGCACTGAAAGATAAATTTGGTAAGGGCTCAATGCGTGGCTTAGCCGCACCTGAGTCTGCTAATAATGCTGCTTGTACGGGCTCATTTGTACCATTACTGACTTTAGGTATTCCGGGTTCGGGCACTACTGCGATTATGCTAGGTGCATTAATTGCCTACGGTATTCAGCCGGGTCCTATGCTAATGCAAGAAAATCCAAGTGTGTTTTGGGCGGTAATTGTCAGTATGTACTTTGGCAATATTGTACTGCTTATTTTGAATTTGCCGTTGATCCCGTATTTTGCCAAAGTGCTGGCAATGCCTAAATCTGTGCTGACAGTAATGATTTTATTCTTCAGCTTAATTGGCGTGTATTTAGTGTCATTTAACACCTTTGATTTATTTATGATGGTGGGCTTTGCGCTGGTGGCCTTGGTGCTTAGATTGTTAGCTTTCCCGATGGCGCCTTTATTACTTGGCTTTATCCTCGGTGATATGATTGAGCGAAATTTCCGCCGTGCGATGATGATTTCAGATGGCTCGCTGAGCTTTTTATGGGACCGCCCATTAACACTGAGTATTTTTGTGATTTCGATCTTAGTGTTGTTGTTCCCACTGAAAGACTATATTGTCCAACGTCGTAAAGACAAAGCAGCTACGCAAACAGGGCAACATGCGTAGTACAAGGCACTGATATGAGATACACCAATAAGCTAAACCCATTTCAGCATGTGGTTAAAAAACCAAAGCGCTTAGAAACGCGGCTCATCATTTGGGTTACCGGTCTATGTGTTTTACAGGCTGTGTTGTTTGGCGCTTTGGTGTATCAGATCACTGCAGAAAGCTTACATAACCACATGGGTGATAAAGCGCTTTCGCTAGCAACCAGTATTGCTTCACGAGATGACGTGCTAAACGCATTACAAACGAAGCAAGGGCTTAATGAGTTAAATAAGCAAATAGAGCATATTCGTGAACTAACCGCAGCTAGTTTTATTGTTATCGGTGATAGGAATACCCGTCGCATTGTTCACCCCGACTCTGACAAGCTGGGTAAACCTATGGTGGGTGGGGATAGTAAAGCGGCGCTACGTGGTGAGCGTTATGTGTCGATTGCAAAGGGGAGTTTGGGCGAGTCTATCCGTGGCAAAGTCCCTGTACTCTCAGAACAAGGCGAAGTCATCGGCTTGGTATCGGTTGGCTTTTTAGTACAATCAATTGAACCGCTCATTCGTGCTCGTAGTGCTGAAATCATGCTTTGGGGCTTGTTGTTAGTCGGTTTAAGTATTTTGGCTGCGGTGTATATCGGGCAACGGGTTCGTAATGCTATTTTTGGTTTACAACCTGACGAAATTGCAAGGCAGTTCTCAGAGCAAGATGCTATTTTGAATACTGTTCGTAGCGGCATTATCGCCCTCGATCCAGAAGGTAACGTGCGTAACTTAAACCAACGTGCTTGCGAAATCCTTGGTAAACCGATCAGCTGCATTCATCAGCCACTTAAGCTTGAAGATTTACTTCCTGAACATACTGAGTTTTTGATGCATAACCAACAGCGTCCGATTGTAGGTTTTGAATTATTTGCTGCAGATAAACGCATTGTGTTGTCGCGATATGCACTGCAAGTGCAAGGTCAGGCTGATGGGATTTTATTGAGTATGCGCCCAGCGGATGAGCTTGAGTATTTATCGCAGCAATTAACTAAAGTGCAAGCTTTTGCTGAGCTATTACGAGTACAAACTCATGATTACTCAAACAAGCTAAACTTGATTGGTGCATTAATTCAAATGGGACAAACTGAGCAGGCTATTGAGTTAATTGGACAAGAAAGCAAGGGCTCGCAAGCACAGATCCATCATTTACTCGAAAGGATCCAAGATCCGGTACTTGCTGGGTTACTTGTTGGTAAATACCATAAAGCCCGTGAATTAAACGTAATACTTGAGCTTAATCCAGATAGCTTATTGGGAGCAATCACCCGTAAAGATATGCTGGAACGGGTTGTCTCGATACTTGGCAATTTGATTGATAACGCAATTGAAGCCGCTATTCGAGCTAGCGATACACGTACCCCTAAGGTTCGTGTTACGGTTGATGAAACCAGTAAAACATTATTGTTTGATGTTGAAGACAGCGGTTTTGGTTTAGGCGATGACAAGGATGTGATATTTACACCACAATACAGTTCTAAGTCAGGGGCTGAGCATGGTATCGGCCTTTATTTAGTTAAAACCAACTTAGATTCGTGTCGTGGTAGTTTAGAAATAGGTGAGTCTGATCTGATGGGGGCACGTTTAAGTGTCTACATTCCAAAATAATAAAAATGATCAGCCTATAAATAAAAGGTAAAGAACATGACTTACTCAGTTGTCATTGTTGAAGATGAAGTAGAAGTTGCCCAATTATTGGCGCAATATTTATTACTTCCTCATGGCGTAGCTGGCCAACAAGGGGCGCGGCAAACACTGCGTCAAGGGCAATATCAGGTTGTTGGTATTGCAGGCAATCTTGCCACTGCGAAAGCGTTATTATCGGCCGTTAATGCCGATTTAATTTTGCTCGATATTCATTTACCCGATGGCAATGGTCTTGATTTACTTAATGAGTTGCGCCGCGAGGAAATGAAAAGCGAAGTAATGCTTTTAACCGCAGCAAAAGAAGTAGAAACACTAGAAAAAGCCATGCAGCTTGGCGCTTGTGACTTCTTGGTTAAGCCATTAATGCTAAATCGCTTAGATCAAGCATTGGCACGATTCGAAGCAAGACAACAATGTTTCTCAGATGCCGATGAAGTAACCCAATCTATGGTCGATACTTTATTTGGATCGCAAGAACAGTTAAAAACGCCAGTTAGGCTACCAAAAGGGGTGGATCAGCTTACTTTGCAAAAGATCTTAAAAGCTTTTAAAGCGAATATTGGCACGGCTTTTACTGCTCAGCAAATGGGGGATTTAGTGGGCGTAAGTCGCTCAACAGCCCGCCGTTACCTCGAATACTTGCTTGAAGCTGAGCAAGTCAGTGCTGATCAGAGCTACGGAAGTATCGGGCGACCTGAGCGCTGTTATAAAATGACAAGCAGCTAATCGCATCATTTAATTGCCAAATCAGCTCTAAATTAGCGATTTTAGTAGCATAAACTCACTGTTCGGCACGTTAAAAAGTGCCGCTTATCCTGAGCATAGAAAAATTTTATAAAATTGATTGCATTTTAAGCGACTTCGATGGTGATGTTCGCTTTAAGTAATGCTATACTCCCGCCGAATAATTTTTCGACTTTATTAAGAGTAAAATAATGGCAGATTTATCGAAGTACAGAAATATTGGTATTTTCGCCCACGTTGACGCGGGTAAAACTACCACCACTGAGCGTATCCTTAAGCTTACGGGTAAAATTCATAAGACTGGTGAGGTACACGACGGTGAGTCTACTACTGACTTCATGGAACAAGAAGCTGAGCGCGGTATTACAATCCAATCAGCAGCTGTAACTTGTGAGTGGAAAGGCCACCGCTTAAACGTTATCGATACTCCGGGACACGTTGACTTCACAGTAGAAGTATACCGTTCACTTAAAGTACTAGACGGTGGTATCGGTGTATTCTGTGGTTCTGGTGGTGTTGAGCCGCAGTCAGAAACTAACTGGCGTTATGCGAACGAATCAGAAGTTGCACGTGTAATCTTCGTAAACAAATTAGACCGTATGGGTGCTGATTTCTACCGCGTTGTAGGTCAAGTTGAGAAAGTACTAGGTGCTAACCCACTAGTTATGACTTTACCAATCGGTATCGAAGACCAATTTTGTGGTGTTGTAGACGTACTTGAGAAAAAAGCATACGTTTGGGATGAGACTGGTCTTCCTGAAAACTACGAAGTACAAGACGTTCCAGCTGACATGGTAGACAAAGTTGATGAATACCATGAAATGCTTGTTGAGTCTGCTGTTGAGCAAGACGAAGACCTAATGATGGCTTACATGGAAGGTGAAGAGCCTTCTCTAGAAGACATCAAACGTTGTATCCGTAAAGGTACTCGTGATCTTGCGTTCTTCCCAACATACTGTGGTTCTGCATTCAAAAACAAAGGTATGCAGTTAGTACTAGACGCGGTTGTAGATTACCTACCTTCGCCTACAGAAGTTGACCCACAACCTCTAACTGATCCTGAAACAGGTGAGCCTACTGGTGAAGTAGCAACTGTTTCTGCAGATGAGCCACTTAAAGCGTTAGCGTTCAAAATCATGGACGACCGTTTCGGTGCACTTACGTTCATCCGTATCTACGCTGGTCGCATGAAGAAAGGTGACACAATCCTTAACTCAGCAACTGGTAAAACAGAGCGTATCGGCCGTATGGTTGAGATGCAAGCTGACGAGCGTAACGAACTTACTGAAGCACAAGCGGGTGACATCATCGCTGTTGTTGGTATGAAGAACGTTCAAACTGGTCACACTCTTTGTGATCCTAAGCACGAATGTACACTTGAAGCGATGATCTTCCCTGATCCAGTAATCTCAATCGCTGTTGCTCCTAAAGACAAAGGCGGTAACGAGAAGATGGGTATCGCGATCGGTAAGATGGTTGCAGAAGATCCTTCATTCCAAGTTGAAACTGACGAAGATTCAGGCGAAACCATCCTTAAAGGTATGGGTGAGCTTCACTTAGATATCAAAGTAGATATCCTTAAGCGTACTTACGGCGTAGACCTAGTTGTTGGTCAACCTCAGGTTGCTTACCGTGAAACTATCACGAAAGAAATCGAAGATAGCTACACGCATAAGAAACAATCTGGTGGTTCTGGTCAATTCGGTAAGATCGATTACCGCATCAAGCCAGGCGAGCAAAACTCAGGCTTCACGTTCTCTTCATCAGTTGTTGGTGGTAACGTACCTAAAGAATTCTGGCCTGCAGTTGAGAAAGGCTTCGCATCAATGATGCAAGAAGGTGTTCTAGCTGGCTTCCCAGTATTAGACGTTGAAGTTGAACTTTTCGACGGTGCTTTCCACGCAGTTGACTCATCAGCAATCGCGTTCGAAATCGCTGCTAAAGGCGCTTTCCGTCAGTCTATCCCTAAAGCGGGTGCACAACTTCTTGAGCCAATCATGAAAGTTGACGTATTCACTCCGGAAGACAACGTAGGTGACGTAATCGGTGACCTTAACCGTCGTCGTGGTATGATCAAAGACCAAGAAGCTGGCGCAATGGGCGTTCGCATCAAGGGTGATGTACCACTTTCTGAAATGTTCGGTTACATCGGCCACTTACGTACAATCACGTCAGGTCGTGGTCAGTTCTCTATGGAGTTCTCACACTACGCACCATGTCCTGCAAACGTTGCTGAAACAGTAATCGCTGCAGAAAAAGAGAAAAAAGCTGCTAAGTAATTAGCCTTTTAATTCTTTGAAAAAACCCGCACTAGTTGCGGGTTTTTTATATTCTAAAAAGATATTTAATTGATATAAACAAAACTATTCAATGTAAATGGTTGATTTTTGTTCAGTCCTTCTTATACCAACCCGCAATAATACTTAATCATTTTGAGGGATTAAACCTGTCGCTAACTGCGTTAAAAATTTCTCATTTAGAACAACTAAATAACGAAATTTTTGCCTTGTTATCAACGAGGTTTAATTGCCTCAAAATAGACTACTTAATTAAGCGGATTGGTATTAATTGTCGCAATCCAATAATCTCATTCTTTAGTATCTATATATATCTAACATTAAGCTTAAAGTCTTGGTGTTGGTTTTTTAAGTGTTATTTTCATACAAAATTAATATTTCATAAAAGACTGTGTTTTTAGCAGGTTGCAATCCAAATATTGAAATGCACTTATAAAGTATTTTTATTCACTTGTGTACCTATTTTCAGCAATGTAGAATCGTGATAACAACCATTTTTAGTTATTTAGTATTAATTTTCTAAAGCTATCAAATTAAGATTTATATTTATGAAAATGATCAAGTTAAGTCCAAACTGGATTTTACAAGGAATCAAGATCGCGTTGGCTATGCTTATTGCATTAGTTGCCAACTCCTTTGGAACATCATTATTAATTATTATTTTGCCTGTATTACTTATATTTCTTGTGCTGAGCTATTTAGGGATGCGCTCTTTATATTGTTATAAGGCAGGGATATGTTACTCATTAGGCTTAGGAAAGCGTTATATAAATGCTGAGGACATTAAGGAAATTGAGTTTAAATCGGTGGCATTTTTGACTGTTTTTAGGGTTTTCCTTAAAAATGGCAAAGTATTAAGGTTTATTAATTGGCAAATTGATGAGCAGCAACAGGGCTCGATAACAGCACTTTACCAACCTGACAATAAAGAAGAACAAATCGCTTAACGATACAAATAAAATGGCCGCGAAAGCGGCCATTTATTCATATTGTGTCGTTTATTTCTTTAGACGACGACGCAGTGCAAATGGTAAAGCTAGTAAGCTTAACCAAGCAAGTGAACCAGAATCATCATCTTTAGACTCTTTTTCTGCTTCATCTTCTTCAGTTACATCATCTGCTTCATCGTTAGTAATGTTGATGTATAGCAGTTGCGCTTCTGATAAGTTGCCTGCGCTATCCTGTGCACGGATCATCAGCGTAAGCTTGTCTTCTTCTTCGAAATCTAGCTCTTTAGCAACTGTGATTTCACCTGCGGCACTGATTGCAATCGCATCTGCATGCTCACCAACAATGCTAAAACTTACTACAGGTGTGTAATCAGCATCGCCATCAGAGAAAACTAATTGGCCTATAACTGCGCCAATTTCACTGTTTTCTACGATTTCGAATGTTTGATCTGCTTCGATTATAGGTGCTTGTTGCTCAGGAATAGGCTCTGCAGATTGAATATCAATAATCACAGGATCATGATCAGATGCACGATATGCATTATCTGCATAAAGGCCTGCTTGTTGTGTTGCTGACTTATACTCAAGGTTGTAGTCTAGGCTGATTGGCTCATCGGCATTGATATGCCAATCAGTCGCAGCAACAACTTTATCAAGCATAGATTCAGTTACTAGCGCGTGGTCAAGACTACCAATACGGCCAGAGAAGCTATAAGAGTAACCTAATGTATCACCGTCTAGTTCAGCAACCGCACTCTTAAGACCTTTGTCTGCAAATGCACGAATAGGATCTTCCATCGCGTAAGAGTTCATGTCACCCACTAGGATGATATCTTCATCTTCAACTTCAGTTGGGTAAGTTGCTAACCAATCTGCATAAGCATTAGCACCCGCAACACGGATTTCATTCCAACAGGCTTGACCATCGCCTAAGTCAGCATTATTACCCTCAGCGCTGCCACAGCCACCTTTAGATTTTAAGTGGGCAACTGCAACTGTGAAGATTTCTTCGCTTTCAAGAGATTGGAAGCTTTGGGCAATAGGCGGACGATTGCTGTAATCAAAAGGTTCAGCAGTTGTATGAGCTGCCTTACCTACTTCTGATACTTTATTTGAGCGATAAATTAAAGCTGTTGTGATTTGATCAGTACCAATTTTTTCAACATCAAAATCAACAAATGCGTAAGTGTTTTCTGCATCTTCGTCATTAAGTGCTGAAACTAGGCTTGCAATAGCACTGTTTTCACCGAAACCATCGTTTTCGATTTCCATTAAGCCAATGACATCAGCATTGATAGCTGTAATTGCACTGACAATTTTTGCTTGCTGACGAATAAACTCTTCTTCGCTGTCTGCACCACGGCTAGTTGGGAAACCTGCGCCTTGGCCATCACCATTGAAATAGTTTAATACGTTGAAGCTCGCTACACGAAGATCTGCATCTTCGTTAAGCTCTGGCGCATCGGTACGTGGGTTTGTTGCTGTAAACTCAGGTTGCACTGTAGGGTGAATGCGGTAACGGTTGAAACTGTAACCCATCACACCTGTAACAGTGTTTACTGTGTCACCCAAACGTAATGTGTTATAGGCATCAAGACCTGTGCCTGGGTAGGCGATTGGATCAAGGTTTTGTTTTGTTGAACCATCGTCGAGTAAGATTTGTTTTTTCAGGTTTTCAGCTTCAACAGCATTTGCTGCATCACCCGGTAGTGCAATTTGAGTACCTTGGTATAAACGCTCAGTACCTAAGTCAACCTCACCATAACGGCCAAGACCGTAGTTGTTATTGACAACTAAAGGTTGATCTATGGTTACTAACATACCTTCATAGGCTTCAAGGTCTGCAACTTCAGCAACTGGTAAAGTAACAACGGTTGGATCTGTAGATAGGCCTGTAGCACAGATTTCAACTTGGCTTACATCACCTAGCTGTGTCGCGCTGTAGTATTCAGCTACGCTACCTTTAACACGTACATGATCACCAACGTCAACATTAGTATCTGCGAAATAAACAAATACACCTTCAGAAGTAAGTGGGTTTGTATCAGCATCAGCAGCAAGTGAGCTAATAAAGAAGCCTTTGAGCTGATCATCACCTTGGAAGTCTGCGGTCACTACACCTTCAACTTCAACTTCAGTGTCAATAAGTGGGCTGTCGCCGCCTTCACCTTGAATTGCGTTGATTAATGTTTTTGTTGCTCCACACTCAAGCGGAGTAACTGGCTCTGGCTCAGGAGTTGGTTCTGTGCTTTCACCGTATTGACCAATATTGCTAAAATCATTTTGGTCGAATTGTTCCCACTCTTCGCTAGGGTTAAATGCTGATGTTGCATCAGTACGACCTGAAGTCACAGTCGTTTTGCGACGTAGTGTTTTATTGGCTGTTGTTACACCACCTTCATCCCATGCTGAACCAGGATCAACACCTAGTTGACCAAAGCTATCAACTATTTCACCGTCTTTAGTTAGGACTAGTGCGTCATCACCGTTGAAGTAAGTAATAGTTGATTCTATATCGGCTTTTGTCTTCAATTCATCAACAGAAACCAGCGTTAACAATAACGTAGGTCGCATTTGCTGCAAGTGTACCTGTTAAAGCTAAGCTGTTGTTTGGATCTGCTAGGTCTCCATTACCATTTGAGTATAAAGAGATAGTGTAACCATCAAGCGATAGTTCAGCGCCAGAGTTGTTGTAAAGTTCTACCGCTTTATTGTTAGAGCTTCCTTCAACGTATTCAGAGATGATTAGGTTGGCAGAAGCAGGCGCGCTCAGGCTTGCAATAACAAGCGCGAGCGGCGTTAATTTTGTATTTATCATTATTTTTCCCGTGTATGTATTTTTAAAGTCCCAATATGGGACACAGTACTTTAAGAAAAATCTATGACAAATTAAATGCAAAATGTTAATAAAATAGGAATAATTTCCAATTTTTAGAACATTTACTTTAGATTAGTTATTTTTTAACCAAACTGCTGCTTGTTTTGCAAAATAAGTTAGGATGCCATCTGCGCCAGCACGCTTAAATGCTAATAATGACTCCATGATTATTGCTTCTTCTGCAAGCCAACCGTTATCAATGGCTGCTTTATGCATGGCATATTCACCACTGACTTGGTAAGCAAATGTTGGTACACCAAATTCATCTTTTACGCGACGTACAACATCTAAATATGGCATGCCAGGTTTCACCATAACCATGTCTGCACCTTCTTGAAGGTCAAGGGCTACTTCACGAATAGCTTCATCAGAGTTGGCAGGGTCCATTTGATAGGTCTTTTTATCGGCGCCTTTCAAGTTACCTGCAGAGCCCACTGCATCACGGAACGGACCGTAGTAGCTTGAAGCGTATTTTGCAGAGTAAGCCATAATACGAGTGTGGATATGGCCTTCGGCTTCGAGTGCTTCACGAATTGCACCAATGCGTCCATCCATCATGTCTGAAGGTGCGACTATATCGGCACCTGCTTCGGCATGTGATAGCGCTTGCTTAACTAAGATTTCAGTTGTTACATCATTAATCACGTAACCATCTTCATCAATTATGCCATCTTGGCCATGTACTGTGAACGGGTCAAGTGCAACATCAGTGATCACACCAAGCTCAGGAAATGCTTCTTTTAATGCGCGAACTGTACGCTGTGCTAATGCATCAGGGTTGTAGGCTTCTTCAGCTAGTAAAGATTTTTTATCGCTAGGTGTTACGGGGAAAAGAGCAACGGCAGGTACACCTAATTCAACGAGTTCTTTTGCTTCTTCAAGTAGTAAATCAATAGAAAGACGCTCTACGCCTGGCATAGACTCAATAGCTTCGCGGCGGTTTTTACCTTCTAAAACAAATACAGGAAAAATAAGGTCATTAACGGTCAGCTGGTTTTCAGCCATTAGGCGACGAGAGAAGCCATCACGACGCATGCGGCGCATACGTGTATAAGGGAAAAGGTCGAGTCCTGATTGGGCCATGCTTGTATACTCCTAGTTTGGTAGAGGATAACTCACTACGCGATTTCGACCTGATTGCTTAGCATGATATAAGGCTTTGTCGGCATAGTCAGTGAATAAACTTGGGTTATTAATGTCTTCAGCAATTGCGCTGTAAACACCTGCACTCAAAGTAAATTTAATCGTTGTTCCGGCAACTATTATATCAGTCTTTTCTGCTGCTTTGCGTATTTGTTCAGCAATTTCTAATGCACCTGTAAGGGGCGTATTGGGCAATAGCACTACAAATTCTTCGCCACCATAGCGTGCGACCTCATCGAGCGGTCGCTTAAGGTGCTGCTTGATGACATCGGCGGCAGCTTGAATTGTTTGATCACCTGTTAAATGGCCGTAAGTGTCATTGACTGCTTTGAAGTGATCAATATCTATCATAATTATAGCCAATGGCGTTTGTTCACGACGAGAACGGCGAATATCCATCAGCAGTTTTTTATCAAAATAGCGGCGGTTCTTGGTTTTGGTCAGCGCATCTTCCATATTGAGCTGTTCAAGCTCCCGGTTTTTTTCTTCTAGCTCGCGAAGGGTGACTTGTAACTCGAAAGTACGCTCCTCAATATTAGCCTCAAGATTTTGCCGAGCTTGCTCTTGAAGTTTTAGGCGTTCTTGCATCAGATTATCTTGTGCTTTACTTTCAGCCAGAGCTGTCTGCTGTAATGCTACTTCTGCATCACGTTGCATTATAAACAGTTTTGTAACAGCATAGCTTAGGCTTAAACTACAAATTAAAAAGAAAATAAAGATGAGTGACTGCTCATTTATATACAAGTTGTATGGATTAAAAACGGCAAATGCGCTGTGAATAATTGCTGAGCAGAACGCTAACATAGCAATAATAAATGCAATGGATGGCTGTTTATATTCGTGGTTAAACTGTTTTATAGCGATAGCAATAAAGGCAGCTAATAAAATAGGCAAGCTTAATAAGCAGAGCGAAATCGCGACATAAACAGGTAAAAACCACAATATGAAAGTAATGAAAATGACACCCCATGCGAGCCAATTTTGAATAAGGCTCAAGCGACTTTTCTCTGCACCAAAAATATGACGCTGTAAAGGTACGAATAATGCGCAGCATATAAAAAACAAGCTTGGAATCGTTAATTGTTGAAATGATGTGCCACTTGGTTGAAGGTAGCGATACCCAAAGCCATATAAGTAGGTAAGTGATAGCCATAATAACATCAGTAGAAAGCCTGTATAAGCAAAATAACTGCGTCTTGAAAAACCATAAAGTACCAAATTAGTAATCGCTAAAGATAAAATGAACCCTACTAGTAATCCGTAGAGTAAATTAAACTTACTTTTATGTTTTAGGTATTCTGAGGGCTTCCAAAGGCTTAAGGGTACTCTAAGGCCACCGTTATTTTTAACTCTCAAATAAACGATAGAATGGCTTGCTTTGGGAATTGTTAGAGATACAAGCAGTGATTCATTTTTTATTTGCCGATTTTCTAAGGGAAGAGCATCTCCAATTTTTGTGCTAAATAAAACATGGCTAGCTTGGAGGTGGAATACATCCACTTCATCAAGTAAAGGGTTATCAATTGACAAGATCAGTGGTAAGTCATGTAGTGATGTATTCTGAATCGACATTTTTAACCACAAAGGACTTAAGTTCATGCCTAAGTTAAGAGTGTTGCCATGGTTTTTTTGCCAAGGTACAGCATCACTCGTAAATGCTTGCTGTTTTGTAATAGGATCAAGCGTGTACTCAACATCAAGAGAATGCAGAGATTTAAAGTGTGGGCTAACAGTAATCGGGTTAGCCAGCAAGCAGGGAGTAAAAACAACAACGAAGAGTACGCCACACAGTGACCATAGGCGCTTCATCTTAACCCTTAGTGGTAAATAATTGCCAAAAGTTTAGTGTAGTGTGTTTTGCAACATCAGTAAATTCGCATCCTTTCAAATCAGCAATTTGCTGGCATATATAAGGAAGGTTCTGAGGCTCATTGCGGCGAGATTTCGGTCTTGGTCTGATATTTCTCGGCATCAAAAAGGGGGCATCGGTCTCAATTAACAAACGATTCAAAGGAATTGACGGTACCAAGGCCTGTAGTTGCTCACCTCTGCGCTCATCGCATACCCAGCCCGTGACACCAATATAAAGCCCCATAGCTAGGTAGTTTTGTAATGCATCTTGGTCACCAGTAAAGCAGTGCAATACACCTCGCACCTTATAGTCACTCAAAATTGAGAGCATATCTTCGCAGGCATCTCGTTCATGCAAGTACACTGGCATATCAAGCTGTTCAGCAAGCTTCAGTTGGCGTCTAAACACGCTACGCTGCACATCTCGAGGAGAAAAGTCACGATTGTAATCTAAACCACACTCACCAATGGCAACCACTTCCATGTTTTGGCTAAGAGTCATTAAGTGTTCTTCAAGGTGTTTATCTGCTGTTTTTGCATCGTGAGGATGAACCCCTGCTGTGCAATACTGATTGAACTGTTTGGCGAGTTTCAAAGAAGTTTGGCTGCTCTGAAGATCGCAGCCAATAAGCAGCATCTGTGTTACATCTGCCTCAGCGGCACGTTGTAACACAGCGTCATGAATATCATCAAATTGATGATTGCTTAAGTTGACACCAGCATCAACTAGCGAAGTGCTCATTAGTTAGTACGTTTTACACGAATCGAACGGTTTTGACCTTTAACTTTTAGGAGGAAAGAATTGAAAATACCTCGTTCAATTATGACAACATCTTGTGCTTTTAAACGTAAGCTATCAGAGCCAACTTGACGCCATTGCTGACCATTATCAAGCTCGATGATCAGTTCACCATAAGGTGCTTTTTTTACGCTTTTTACTAAGGAACTTATTTGGTCATCGTTAACTTTTGCAACTTCTTTATGCTCTAAACCAAAGTCTTCATTTTTTGTTTTTACAATTTGTTCGCTTGTTGCAGCTGCAACAGGCGCCGCGACAACAGCTGCTGTAGAGCTTGCTGCAGGTTGTTTAATTTGTTGTTTTGTTGCTGGTTTAGACAGCGATTTACCAGCCATTACGTTGTCGTAACAAAGTAAGCGATTAAAATCATTTTCAACAAAAGTACACGCTTGTAGTGCTTGTAAGTTAACTTCGTTTGCTTGAGTAGTACCAGCAATTGTTAAAAGAGCAACGAAGGGAATGAGTTGTTTTTTCATTTTATTCCTCGGATTCCTGTTGAGGCTTGGCGGTATAAAATGCAGCCAAAATTAAACCTAATTCAAATAATAACAGCATGGGTAATGCTAGTAATGTCTGTGACAGTACATCAGGAGGTGTTAAAAACATGGCAACCACAAATACACCTACCACAATATAAGGTCGTTTTTCTTTTAAACTTTTTGTTGTTGTAGCACCACTCCAGCATAACAGCATGATGGCGACGGGTATTTCAAACGCAATACCAAAAGCAAAAAACAGTTTTAAAGCAAAACTTAAATAGCTACTAATATCAGGCGCTAATGTCATCATATCAGGGCCAGCGTTAGTAAAAAACCCTAAAATGATTGGCAGCACTACAAAGTAGCAAAATGCGATACCACTATAAAATAGCAAAATACTCGAGGCCAAAATCGGCATTAGCATACGCTTTTCATGTTGATACAAGCCGGGTGCTATAAAGCTCCAAACTTGGTGCAGTATCATTGGAATAGCAGCAAATAAAGCCACAAATAGAGTGAGTTTAAACGGTGCAAAAAAGGGTGCTGTTACATCCGTTGCGATCATGGTGGCAGTGCTTGGCAAATTTGCTATAAGAGGTGCTGCAACAAAGCTATAAATATCGTTGGCAAAATAAACCAAGCCGATAAATATTAGCAAAATGCTTAACAAAGCTTTCATGAGTCGATTTCGCAACTCAATTAAGTGGCCAACAAAGCCTGTGTGAGCTTGCTCGGTCATAATTTACTATTCATCA
The DNA here is from genome assembly GCA_013391845.1 of Pseudoalteromonas shioyasakiensis. Taxonomy (NCBI): domain Bacteria; kingdom Pseudomonadati; phylum Pseudomonadota; class Gammaproteobacteria; order Alteromonadales; family Pseudoalteromonadaceae; genus Pseudoalteromonas; species Pseudoalteromonas shioyasakiensis. Next base: position 349,003 of record CP058414.1, on the reverse strand, counting down.
TCGTTGTTATTGACCACAAAAGCAGAGATTAAATTCACTTTTTTTCATCATTATTGTTAATTTCTGCTTTTTCAGGCGTGTCTTTCTTGTAACTGTGGGTGACTGACTGGGCAGCCTTTTGTAGTTCGTTTACAGAGTCTTGCAGATCTGGAGAGAGTTCTTGCAAATTTTGTTGCTCTGCTTTTTTTAAGTTTTCGTGAAGCTCATGGATACGGAGTTCTTCGTTCACTTCAGCTTTCACTGAGTTGGCGACTGATTTTAATGTTTTTACCCAGCGGCTCACAGTGCGAATTGCCACAGGCAAGCGCTCTGGACCTAATACAATCAGACCTACGATCAGTACGACAACAAGTTCCCACATCCCCATGTTGATTAAGCCTTATGGTCGTCTTTGCTTTTCTCTACGGTTTCTTTGCTTTGCGTGTTAGAAGATTTTTCTATCTGCTCGCTTTTTGCGTTAGTTTGGTCTTCATCAGACACTGCCTTTTTAAAGCCTTTTACAGCACTGCCTAAATCACCGCCAATGCCACGAAGTTTCTTTGTGCCAAATAACAAAACGATGATTGCTAAAATAATGATTAATTGCCAAATACTGATACCACCAAAACCCATGGGTTACTCCGTTTTTATCAAATTTTTAGAATAGACTTGTCTCGATTATACTCACCAAAACATAAATAGCACTTAGTTTATGTGCTTCGCCATGCAGCAATAAAGCCCGCTACAGCAAAGCCAGCGGTAATTGCGCTCGCAACTAAATCATGCTGTAAATAACATAAGCCTGAAACAATCAAGCAGCTACCAGCAAAGATGCTAAGTAACAAAGGTTTAGCAGATTGCGGCGCAGGCAATTGTACAGGTTGTTGTTGACGTTTTAAGTTTTGATAAATTAAATCAGGTAATTCAGGCATTTTTTCTGCCCAAAATGGCAAGTTCGCATACATTTTTTTCATTACTGCAAGCGGACCAACTTGTTCTTTGACCCAATCTTCTAGGAAAGGTTTAGCAGTTTTCCATAGATCAAGCTGCGGATACAGTTGTCTGCCAAGGCCTTCAACATACAACAGCGTCTTTTGCAGTAACACTAATTGCGGTTGAACTTGCATATTAAAGCGACGAGCCGTATTAAACAGGTTGACTAACACATGGCCAAAAGAGATTTCAGCTAATGGTTTATTAAAAATTGGCTCACACACAGTACGAATAGCAAACTCAAACTCTTCGATGCTGGTATCGGCTGGTACCCAGCCAGAATCAACGTGTAGTTGCGCTACTTGGCGATAATCACGGTTAAAAAAGGCAATAAAGTTTTCTGCTAAATAGCGCTTATCTTCGCGATTAAGGGTGCCTACAATGCCACAGTCAATACCTATATATTTTGGGTTATGTGGGTTTTCACGAGAAACAAAAATATTACCCGGGTGCATATCTGCATGGAAGAAACTGTCACGGAATACTTGCGTGAAAAAGACTTCTACTCCGCGTTCGGCTAGTAGCTGCATATTGGTATTTTGCGCAAGCAATGCTTCAGTATCTGATACAGGAATTCCGTAAATACGCTCCATTACCAATACATTACTACGACTGTAATCACTGTATACAAAAGGGATGTAAAGTGAATCTGAGTCTTCAAAGTTACGGCGTAGCTGTATTGCATTCGCCCCTTCTCGCATTAAGTCGAGTTCATCCAACAAGGTTTTTTTGTACTCGTTTACGACTTCAATAGGACGTAAACGTTTAGCCTCTTTTAATAACTTTGCAACTAATCGAGCGACTTTTTGCATCAGCATTAAGTCAGCATCAATTTGCTCTTTTATATTGGGGCGTATGACTTTAATTACCACATCTTGAGCTGCGCCATGCTCATCAATTAAGGTAGCAGTATGGACTTGTGCGATCGATGCTGATGCTAAAGGTGTTTGCGAAAAGTCACTGAACAATTCACTAATATCATTAATTCCCAGCGCTTTTTCGATAAGCTGCTGGGCAAGTTCACCTTCAAAAGGTTCAACCTGATCTTGTAGTAGTGCAAGCTCTAATGCGACATCATGAGGGAGTAAGTCACGGCGTGTTGAAAGCATTTGGCCAAACTTGATCCATACCGGGCCAAGTTCTTGTAGAGCAAGTCGCAAGCGCATACCTGCAGGTTTATCTTTATGTTGGTTGCGTAACCAAAATAAGCTTCCGCGTCCGAGCTTTGCAAACCAAGGCACTCTTTTACGCGGAATTAATTCGTCTAAGCCGTAGCTCAGAAGGGTTTTAGTGATGTAATAAAGACGAGCAGACGACACACAAGTTCCTTAGCGCATTAGCGTGACTGTAACAGCGCGTTAATTCGCATCTCTAATTGAGATACTTGGCTTTTTAATTGGCGATTTTGCTGTTTAAACTCAGCAAGCTCAAGAGGGTGTATGGTCACTGCTAACTCATCTTGGCAAAGTGTTGTTAAGGTATTTTCTAACTTACTCTTTGTTTGTGAACCACGACGTTTTAAGGTTTGTAAAGAGAGCCACAACTGTTGTGCTGGGGCATCGCCAATGTATCGAGAAAAGTGCTCTGGCCAGTCAATATCAAGCTCTGCAAAAGCATTGCTAAAGCCTTGTGCAAGATTTAAATCGCCTTGCAAGTCGAGCTTATCTTGGCGAATGAGTTGCGTTAGCATTGACGGATCTTTAAGCGCCAACAAGGTATTGATATCAGCGCTGATCATGCAGTCAAAATTGCGCTCTTGCGTACTGTATAAATGAATTTGCTCGTTGCTGTATACGCACAAAATTGACTGTTGCCAATCACGTACCTCAACCAACAGCTGTTTATCAGCAATTGCTGCAAGTTTGCCTTTTAACTGAGGGTCTAACTGCAGCAGTTGATTAATGATTCGTTCGACGAGTGATAACAGAGCGTTTGCTAACATCGCGTTACCTACTTAATTAATAGAGTTTTTAGTATTTAAAACCACGATGGAGGGCAACAATACCGCCAGTAAGATTTTGATAACTAGTTTGTTCAAAACCTGCATCTTCCATCATGCTTTTTAACGTTTCTTGATCTGGATGCATTCGGATAGATTCCGCAAGGTATTGATAAGACTCGCCATCATTCGCTACTAGCTCACCCATTTTAGGTAAGATATTAAATGAATAGAAGTCATAGGCTTTGCTCAGTATTTCTTGTTCCGGTTTAGAGAATTCAAGTACTAATAAGCGACCGCCAGGCTTCAGAATACGATACATTGAGCGTAGTGCTTTATCTTTATCGGTAACGTTACGAAGACCAAATGCGATAGTGATCAAGTCAAAGCTGTTATCAGGAAATGGCAATGCTTCTGCATTCATTTGTACATATTCAATATTGCCAACACGACCAAGGTTACGAAGTTTCTCGCGGCCAACTTTCAGCATTGAAGAGTTAATATCGCCTAAGATAACCTGACCCGTTTCACCAACTAATTGACTAAATTTAGCGGTTAAATCACCAGTACCGCCCGCAAGGTCTAATACATAGTGACCTTTACGAACACCTGAACTTGCAATAGTTTGGCGTTTCCATAAACGATGAATACCGAACGACATAAGATCATTCATTACGTCATACTTTGCAGCGACTGAGTGGAATACATCTGCAACCATTGATGCTTTTTCGTTTTCAGCAACGGTTTTATAGCCAAAATGCGTGGTCTTTTCTTGATTCTCGTTCATGATTAATCTCTATCGTGGCAATAAAGACTAGTGTACTTGATTGTGGCTGTGGGGTGCAATTTGATTATAACTAAATCATCAGATTAGCGTGGCTTTTCATGACTTAGCGCAGTGTTAAACTTTATTGACCGGCAATAAAACTACTTTGTCCAAGCGACTTGGCTTTAGCTGCAGCTAAAGAAGCTTTACGGGCTAAACTATTAAAGTCACCATCGCCTTCATGCTTGGCAATACCAAGGGCTAGGGTGATAGCAGGTAGTTTGGTGCCATTTTTTGAGCTTACAAAGCGTAGTTTTTCGACGCCATTTCGTACTTTTTCAGCTATTAAGTTGGCAGTTTCAGGCTCTATGTCAGCAAGTAAGATGGTAAATTCATCTTTACTTGTACGCCCTGGCAAACCACTTTCTTGTACGTATTTTTGCACTTGCTTTGCGACTTTATTTAAAATGACCTCACCAATGACATCACCATAGTTTTCAATAAAATGGTTCAGGTTCTCAATGTGGATAGAAATAGCACAAACTGCTTTATTTTGGCCGACCCAGAGTTGGGTTTGTTGATTTAAGTAATGGCGCTTGTATAAGCCAGTTTGTTGGTCGGTAATGTGTTGCTTACGTAACTGAGTGAGCTGTTTTTGGGTTTTTTCTTGTATTGATTTGGCTTTTGCTATTTCTTGCTTAAATTGGCGATGCTGGTTGAGCAGTACTTCAGATTGCTTACTGAGCATTTTTAATGCGTGACGCGTTTGTTCAATATTGTTTTCATCGATTGAATGCACACAGTCACTAACTTGATCAGCAAAGCGCACAATATTTTGCTCGTTATTGCTAGCATTACGCGAAAGGGTGTTAATGACTGAGTCAACGTTGCGAACAATGGCGGTTTTCATTTTATGGCCTTGTTCTATAAAATCGAAATACAGCTGTTCTACATAGACACAATCAATGGCTTTTCTTTGTGCAATGGCGCGGTCAATTGTGGCATTAAGCTTGGGGTTAGATTGGCTGACGTAGGTGTAAACAACTTGGTAGTTAAGTGGTGACGGCGGTAATGCATGGTGTTCTAAAAAGATACATACCTTTGTCATTTTTTCTTGAGCAATAGCCATGGGATCATGGAACATCATTTTTCAATACCACTAAATACGCATATCAACCAATTAATCATCTCTTCCGTAAAGTGTATTTGCTTCCAAGCATAAATACTGAGTCTACAGTAATCTGTAATCAGCCTATTTAAAAGCAAAATCGCTAATTTTGGAACTTAAATTTGTTCTGTTTGTGTCTATTAGCTGATTTTCTCAACAACTTTAACAAGTGTAATTAAAAATTGCTTAAAGCTTGCACATTGATGCTTCCCCAGTGATGCTAATTTGAGCGCATTTAAACTGAGCTTGGTCGCATTTGCTTGGGTTTTAGTCAGTGCTGCGCTACTTTAGCAATACTGATTAAAACTAAAAAGAATGCTATGAAACAAACACTGTCGCGAACTTTAAACCGTTCTGTTATTGCGGTTGCTTTAGCTTGTACTTTAAGCGCTTGCCAGGTAACAAATATTGATGCTGATCAGCAATTTACTCAAGTAGCCGAAAATATTGTTAATTACCGTCAAAGTATCAGTCCATATGGTAAAGAAAATGGCGTAGATGGTTATTTATTAGAAAACCTATCAGCAGAGTTTCTAGAGCAAAAATATAAGAAAAATACAGCGTTACTCGCCGATTTAGATGCTATAGACCGTGATAAATTATCTGAAGAAAACCGCATCAACCTAACTATTTTACGTGGTCAAGTGCAAAATAGTGTCGATGAATATGTGTTTAACACGCATTATATGCCACTAACGTCTGAGTATGGGTTTCATTCTAGCTTATCATTTATGATTTCAAGCTCTGACTACACAAAAGAACAAGATTACCAACTATATCTTGCTAAATTACAGCAAATTCCTCGCTATTTTTCGCAAAATATTGGTTGGATGCGCAAGGGTCTTGAGGTGGGGCTGACTCAACCTAAGGCTGTTTTAGAAGGGTATCAAGACTCAATTACTGCGTATATTGTTGATGATGCAACAGAGTCAGAATTCTACAAACCATTTTTAAAAAATACCGCAGGTATTAGTGACAGCGAATTTGCAGCATTGCAAAAGCAAGCGCAAACTATCATTAAAGAGCAGGTTATTCCGGCTTATCAAGGTTACTTAACTTTCTTTAATAATGAATATCAGCCAGGTGCACGAACAGACATTGGTATTTCTAGTACGCCAAACGGTAAAGCGTTTTACGAAAACCGTGCTAAATACTATACCACCACAGATATGACGCCAAAAGAAATCCACGAGCTGGGTTTACAAGAAGTGGCACGCATTCGTGCCGAAATGGAAAAAATTATTAAGAAAGTAGGTTTTGAAGGCTCATTTGCTGATTTTGTCCACTTTTTACGTACTGATCCGCAATTTTACGCAAAAACACCAAAAGAACTGCTAAAAGAAGCCTCTTACATCGCTAAGAAAATGGATGCTCAATTACCTAAGTTATTCCACACCTTACCAAGAATGCCTTATGGTGTTGCGCCAGTGCCAGCGAGTATTGCGCCTAAATATACAACTGGCCGTTACTCAGGTTCTCGTCGCGATGACCAAGCGGGTTATTATTGGGTTAATACCTATGCGTTAGACAAGCGTCCATTGTATGTTCTTGAAGCATTAACTTTGCACGAAGCTGTTCCGGGGCACCACTTGCAAATCTCACTTAATGCGGAACTTGAGTCACTGCCAAGTTATCGCCGTAATGCTTATTTATCGGCATTTGGTGAGGGTTGGGGCTTATATTCAGAGTTTTTAGGTATCGAAGCGGGTTTTTATCAAGACCCATACAGTGACTTTGGTCGTTTGACCTATGAAATGTGGCGTGCAGCTCGTTTAGTGGTTGATACAGGTATGCATATGTATGGCTGGAGCCGCGAGCGTGCGATGAAGTTTATGAGCGAAAATACCGCGCTTTCATTGCATAATGTGAAGACCGAAACCGACCGTTATATTTCATGGCCTGCACAAGCTTTGTCATACAAAATTGGTGAGTTAACAATTAAACGTTTACGCCACGAAGCTGAGCAAGCGCTTGGTCAAGATTTTGATATTCGCGAATTTCATCATCAAATATTACGTCATGGCTCAGTGCCAATGTCAGTACTTGAAGAGCAAATTCAACTTTATATTAAAGCTGAGTTAGCCAAACGAGCAGCATAGCGGCATAAAAGAAACGAAAAGGCGTGATTTAAATCACGCCTTTTTTGTTTATTGCACCTAATATAAACAACTTATATGATTTGATAGATGTCATTTCACAAAGGGGCCTTGGATGAGTGATTTTATAATTTTTAGTATCGATGTATTTGCCAGTTTATTTATTTTTGCATTAGGCATCGTTTTGCTAGTGATTGTGTGTTTTTACATTAGTGATGTAACGCAATCTAAACATGCTATTCGCCGTAACTACCCAGTGATTGGCCGCTTTCGTTACTTTTTTGAACGCCAGGGGGAATTTTTCCGTCAGTACTTCTTTGCTATGGATAGAGAAGAATTACCCTTTAACCGTGCAGAGCGGAGTTGGGTGTATCGTGCTGCGAAGAATGTTGACCGTACGACGGCCTTTGGTTCAACTCAGAGTCTTGAAGCGACAGGAACCGTAATGTTTATGAATTGCGCGTTTCCTACCTTAGATGAAGAGGCGCTCGATCCTAGTGAAGTCACTTTAGGACCTTATTGTCCTAAACCCTATACCACAAATGCATTATTTAATATTTCAGGCATGAGCTTTGGTGCACTATCTAAGCCGGCTGTTCGAGCACTATCTCGAGGTGCTAAATTAGCTGGCTGTTGGATGAACACAGGTGAAGGCGGGCTAAGCTCTTATCATCTTGAAGGTGGTGCTGATATCGTGTTTCAGATCGGCACGGCAAAATATGGTGTACGAGATGAGCACGGTAAATTAAGCACCGAAAAACTCAAAGCAATTGCTGATCACGAACAAGTTAAAATGTTCGAAATTAAAATGAGCCAAGGCGCAAAACCCGGTAAGGGAGGTATGTTGCCGGGACGTAAAGTGACTGCAGAAATCGCAAAAATTCGGGGGATTCCTGAAGGGCAAGACTCAATTAGTCCAAATGGTCATCCTGAGATTAAATCACCAGCTGACCTACTTGATATGGTCGCCATGGTGCGCAATACCACGGGCAAACCCACAGGTTTCAAAGCGGTGATTGGTGAATACACTTGGCTCGAAACCTTATTCAGTGAAATTAATAACTGTGGCATTGAATCAGCCCCAGATTTTATCACAATAGATAGTGCCGATGGTGGTACGGGCGCTGCCCCTCAGCCTTTGATGGATTCTGTGGGGTTGCCCCTGCGAGAAAGCTTACCTTTGGTTGTTGATTTATTGAAGAAACATGGGCTTAGAGAGCGAGTGAAAGTGATTGCCTCGGGTAAGTTGATTGTACCATCTAAAGTTGCTTGGGCATTGGCATTGGGCGCTGACTTTATTGTTTCAGCTCGTGGTCACATGTTTTCGCTTGGTTGTATTCAAGCATTGCAATGTAATAAAGATACCTGCCCAACCGGCATTACTACGCATAATGAACGCTTACAACGAGGCTTGGATGTAACAGACAAAGCCCAGCGTGTTGCTAACTATAATAAGTACATTCATTACGGCGCAGGGCTTATAGCCCATTCGTGTGGCGTATCAAGTGCCAGAGAGCTGGCTCGTCAGCATGTGCGGGTGGTACAAGAAAATGGCTTATCAGAACCGCTCGATAAAATGTATGAGCACTACAATAAATAATCTAGTTGGGTTGAATAATTAAAAGGCGCATTGAGCGCCTTTTTAAATTTTTGACTATTAGTTTAATAAACTGATTAACAAAGAAAAGAACTCGTCTTTATTATTACAGCTTGTGGCATTGAGCATCAGTTGCTCGCCGAGTACAAGTGTTTGTTGTTGTACTGCTAAACGCGCTTGTTCATCTTCAATTCCATCGATATCAGCAACATGGGCTAAACCAATAGTACGGCGAATAAGTTCAGCGCCACAGTAGCCAATCGCATCTCGCAGTACTTGTTGTAAGTAATCTTCGCTAAAAGCGCGATTTGCAAAGCTAATATCAGTTGCTTCGTTACTTGCCAGGTTTAGCCAATGTTGTTCAAATTGGCTATAACAGTCTTGTAAGCAAGTTAATAAATGGGTTTGGTATTGGCGGCGCTTTGCTTGCTCAGCGATACGCGCGTTTTGGGCGCAGTAATTTAGTAACAAATTACCCATAAATGAGCCGATATCAAAACCAACAGGACCAAAAAAGCCGAACTCTGGATCGATCATTTTGGTGGTATTGCTATCAACAAAAATACTGCCGCTATGCATATCACCATGTAATAAAGTTTGTGGGCAAGATAAGAATTTAGCTTTTAATTTTGCTGCTGCTAGTTTTAAAGCATCATTATTACGAATACTTTCGACGTGCTCATTAAGCTCAGCTGGGAAATTATTGCGCTCATGCTCAATGTACGGATCAGTAAAGAATAAGTCTTCTGTGATCTTACATAAATCAGGATTAATAAATTGACTGACTTTGGCTTTTTTATCTTCAGCAGATAAGTAAAAGTCTGAGTTATAAAAGCCTGTTCGGCTTAAATAGAGCGCAACATGACTTGCCAATAATGGAAATTGCTCTGCGTTGATTTGTGCGCCACGTAAAATTTGTAACTCACCTAAATCTTCTAATACAGTTAAAGCCAGTTCTACATTATGATGCAATATCGCCACTGTATGCTCTGGACATAACTGACCATGATTAATCAATACTTCGGCTTCAATGCGTGCGCGGTCCAAAGATAACGGCCATGACTCACCTACACAACGGGCGTAAGGAAGTGCTTGTTTTAAAATTACACTATTGTTGTGCTGATCAGCAACACGAAAAACTAAGTTTAAGTTTCCGTCGCCAAATTCGTATGCACTAAGCTTTGCATCATTAGTGAATACTGAAATTCGCTTACTTTCAATAAGTTCTTTAATGTAATCAACAGCATGCTCTGCAGTGAAGGCAGTATATTTAGCCATGGCTTAATCTCGTAATACAATTAACTTTAAGCATTCTATACCTGTAACCGTTTAGATGTCCATACATCTAACTTGTTAGTTCTCAAAACTGATGTAAAATAACGACTCATCTAAATTAGTTATCTGGATTTTGTATGCAAGATCTCATCGCGAGCAGTATTAAATATCAGCAAGGTACGCTAACCGTGCTTGATCAGTATTTGTTGCCACATCAACAGCATTGGCATGTATGTAACGATGTTGAAACGATGAAAGATTTGATTCTGACTTTGAAAATCCGGGGCGCACCTTTAATCGGCTTAGGTGCTAGCTTATTGGTTGCACATTTAGCTGAGCAGGGCATGAGTCAATCAGCACTTTCTACTGCCATTGATGAACTTGAAGCAACCCGCCCAACAGCGGTAAACCTTATGCACTGTATGGCCAAGTTACGTGCAGCGCTTGCAGAGACTAATTATGTTGCTGCTGTTGTCTCTACAGCTGAGCAGTTATTTAAAGAAGATATTGCCCTTTGCGATAGTATGGCTGAACGTGGTGCTGCCTTGGTTGATAAAGGCGACAACATTTTAACCCATTGTAATACAGGTGCGTTAGCGACTGCGGGTGTTGGCACTGCACTAGGCGTTATTTATAAAGCGCAGCAACGCTATGGTGATATTCATGTTTGGGTTGATGAAACACGACCGTTACTGCAAGGCGGTCGTTTAACTGCTTTTGAGCTCGAGCGTTGGCAAATTCCTTACACCTTGATTTGCGATAACATGGCGGCCAGTTTAATGGCTGCGGGCAAAGTCGATAAGATATTTGTGGGCGCAGATCGTATTGCTGCAAACGGAGATTTTGCCAATAAGGTAGGCACTTATAACCTCGCTGTGTTAGCGCATTTCCATAACATTCCATTTTATGTTGTAGCGCCACTCACGACACTTGATACGCAAACGATATGTGGTAATGACATTGAAATTGAGCAGCGCAGTGTAAATGAAGTGCGCGGTGTTAGTGGTAGTTTTGGTGAAGCAATGTGGGCACCGACTAATGCACAGGTTTATAACCCAGCGTTTGATGTAACACCTGCTAACTTAGTAACAGGTTGGGTGCTCGATACCGGGGTTTATAACCAAGCAGATATCGAGCAAGGTATTTTAAAGCAGTTAAAATAGCGGATTTATTCAGCGCTTTTTTTAGTGTAGAGCTCAATGCTATTTTGATTGTTGGCAGTTAAGAAGGTCACTGCCAGCTTGTCGTTTTTAGCATTAAGGCGCGATATATAGTGAGAAGGCTTCATTTGAAGTATTGACTCAACGCCCTGCATTTTGGCTAAATTAATGCTGAAAACTTCAGTATCAGTGGCGATATACAAGCTATGTAGGTTACTTGCCATCGACACAATAGAAGGCTTTAACTCAGTTAGTTTGTCTGGTGTAGTCAGCTCACTATAGGTATTGTTATCGCTGTCTAAAAGCAGGTATTTATCGTATTTAGAATGAACAATCAGCTGTGTATCGTCATACCATGCGATAGCTAGAGGTGTATCTATAGTACTTTTGATCACTTCATCGCTGTGGGTGTGAAGAATCATTATTTGATTTAGCTGATTGCTAAGATCGGTATATAGCACGGCAATCTTGTTACCTCTTATAGCTGCCAACTTGGTACTACCAGGAAGTGTCCAGTGCTTAATTTCTGAGAAATCAGCTGCATTTAATAATGTTAATTGCTGATTGGTTTTATTAAAGCTAACAAGTCGGCTACTGTCACTATTTACTGCAATTACTGAGCTATCTTCACCAATTTTGCCAGTTATATTGATGTATTGGTTTGCTTTTCTGAGCCAGTGTTGGTGTTCTGCAAACTCAAAGTCAGAGAAGTACACATCATTATTGGCTAATGCGACTAAGTCGTCTTCGTGCTTATTCGCTGTGGCGATGTAACTCATTGTTTTTGAATTAAGGTCAAATATTGCGGCATCTTTATCGTGAAGGTCAGTACTGATCAAAACACTTTCTTTGCTTAACGGGTAAGCATAGTTTGCTCGCTTTACTGGCGCTTTTATAGCGGGTTGTCGACTCATACTATCAAAAGAGAATGATTCAATAGTTGAGGTGCCGCGGCTATACCAAACAAGAGAGTTAGTTTGCTGATCATAAGTTGCAGCCCAAGCTCGGTAATCGTTCGTCGTTAAAAGTTTAAGTGAACTGCCATCTAAATTCGCCATGTATATTTCTACTTGGTCAACATTATGGCGCTCGAAGATGATGCGGATCGGGTTTTTAATAGTTGTTAAAATAAAGTCCCCAGTGCCAGTGATATTGGGTGTGCTAATGCGAATTTCTTCACCGGTTTTTAAATCTTGTGCATATAAAGCATATAAATGAGTTAAGCCACGGTAATTATTACGTCTTGAAATTGCGACATCACCCACTTCGATGTACTGACTTGGCTGAGAATTAAGTAAAGATTGGTTAATACGTGGTTTTATTAACGCTTCACTTGATAACAGGTTGCTTGCTTGCCAAGTGATACAATCGCTGTAGTCTTTGTTTTCACAGGAACCGTAAAATAATCGTTCTCCATCCTCAGACCAACCCTGTAAAAAGATATTGCCAGAGGCAATCACATATTCTTTTTTAGTGGTTAAGTCGACAACATAAAGGTACTTATTATCAGTATCATTTTGCAGTATGTAGGCTAATTTTGTTTTGTCTTGATTGAGCATTAAGCGATAGTGTGTGCCTTTATGCCATGAAATAGTTTCTGCTTGCAGGTCTAAATGAGGTACTTCACTTTGCTCTTCAATAGTGGCTTTAGGCTGTTGTAAGAACAACCAAATAGCAGCAAGCAATAAACTCAATACTAAGGCTGCAAAAGGCCACGGCCAGCGTGAAGTATGATCTTTTTGTGGACTAATGTTGGCTGTATTAACTTGAGTCTCAGCGTCTTTATCTACTGTTATTACATTTTCTGTTTTTAGCTGTTCTGTACTCACAGCGTGATCAAGAGACTTAACTTCAATAAATAAACTGTAACCTTTGCGGTAATGGGTTTTAATGGTTTGCCCAGGTTGCTTTTCTGACTTGAGTACTTTTCTTAGCTCTGAGATTGCACGGTTGATGGCATTGTCATCAACAAAGCTTTGTTGCCAAATGTTCTCAACTAATTCTTGGCGAGTAATAATGCGATCATTATGGGTAATGAAAAAGCATAATAGTTTATAAAGTAAAGGTTCTAGTTCGCGCGTATGAGTGCCATCGCTGATGGTTTGCTGCTGTGTGTTAAATTGCCACTCACCCACATAAATAACAGTATCGCGTAAGGGTGAAAATGCCGACCCCATGTTTAGTCCTTTAACTAATAATTAGTAATGATCTTGATGAGGGAGAATAATAACAGCTTTTGTTCTTTATTTGGGTTTTTTTGTTTTAATTTTGTAAATTAAAGGCTTTTTTTAGCAACATATAACCAAGCTTGGTTGCTACACTGAAATGTTTCTTCAATGCGCTGATAATCGTCAACTTCGTAAGCATCTGCCTGAGCAAGCTCTTGTTCGGTGATTAAGTAAATTGTGCCATTAACCGTATCACTTTGTTTGCCCGTTTTGATTAAAGCGGGGTGAAAACGCTGGCCACTACTTTTAAGAACTGCTTCGTCGGTGATCTCGACCTCGCCAATGATATACCCTGATAATGTCGCAGGAATACCTTCGAGCAAGCGCCCGAAGGTATCCAATTGAACTTGTCGGTACTGCAAGGTACCGTACGAAAATAGCTTTTCCATGTTAATCCAGCAGTGGGAAGTTGGTCGCAATGGTTGACTCAGTGCTTTTAGCGACCCAACCTTCGGTATTATTGAATAAGCGAATTGCTGTGAATTCAGGGTCGCTGCCCATATCAAACCAATGTGGTGTGAGTTCTGGTACTGAAATTAAGTCGCCTTGTTGGCAAAGCACTTGATACACCTTATCGCCTAAGTGTAAGCAAAATAAACCTTGGCCTTTTACAAAGAAACGTACTTCATCTTCGCTATGAGTATGTTCAAACAAAAATTTGCTGCGTAACTCGCTGGCATTTGGGTTACCTTTTGCAAGTGAAATAACATCGACTGTTTGATAGCCACCTTCAGCCTTAAGGCGTTCTATATCGTTAGCATAGGCAGTTAAAATAGCGTCATGACTGGTGTCTTGATCAATCTGTGCCGTTGCTTGCCATTGCTCAAAGCGAACGCCAACTGCATTAAGCTCTCTAGCAATAGCGCTTAAATCTTCACTATGAAACAGTATGTTATCTGCGTTTGTATCATTAAAAATAGTTAATTGACTCATACTAAAAGCTCCGCGCTGAATGCTGTGAAATCGTTAATATATGGGTGGATATCACTTGCTTCTTGGCCATCTCGAATAAGGTGAAGCGTTCGCAGACCTGCCGCTTTTGCAGCATCAAGCTCTGCTTCAACATCGCTTAAAAATAGCACCTCTTCAGCGTCAAAAGGCAGTTCAGCAATAATATTCTCATAAGAGCTTTGCTGTTGTTTTGCGCCTACTTTAGTATCGAAGTAACCACTGAATAAAGGTCTCACATCACCATAATCAGAAAACTCAAAAATCAGGTGCTGGGCTTTTACTGAGCCCGATGAGTAGACATATAAACTTTTGCCAGCCTGTTTTTGGGCTTGTAAAAAGTCATAAGCATCAGGGTAAAGGTGTCCAGTAAAATCACCATTTTCGTAGCCAGTTTGCCAAATTAATCCTTGTAATTGCTTAAGTGGAGTAATTTTTTGGTCCGTTTCTATCCAATGAATTAAATGCTTAATTACCGTCTCGATATCGGCATCAGGTTGTTCTATATGTGCTTTAACAGCCTCAATTTGGGCTGCTACTTCTGGGTCTGTTTGATGTGACTTTACAAACTCAGGTAACTGCCCAGCCGCGTATGGAAATAATACGTCCTTAACAAATGAGATTCGGGTAATCGTGCCTTCAATATCGGTTAAAATCGCTTTGATCATGGCTGAACTCCGGCTTGAATACCTTCTAGTTTTAAGCGCTCAAGTTCACAGCTAAATAGGAACTCTAAGCCTTCTAAATGACGAAGTACTTCTTTGATATTTCGACCTACCACATATAAACCATGGCCACGAATCAATACAGCATGCTCAATAGGGGTGTGAAGGTGATGATCACTAACAAGTAAGCTTAAACGGTCGATGTCTTGGTCATTATCAAAAATTGGAATACTTAGCGTATCTAAATGCGATTTAACACCACTTAGAGACTTTTGCATTTCGTAGCCATTTAAGTTGATAGTATGGCCCTTAATAACACGAGATAGCACGGTTGCTGCGACAGAATGAGTGTGCAAAACAAATTTAGCTGATGGGATTAGCTTATACATATTTAGATGTAGCTCAGTTTCTGCTGATGGATTACCAGAGCCTTTGGTGCGATTGCCTTCATGATCAAATTCGATAAATGCATGAGTGCCGAGTTGACCTTTATCGAAGCCACTTGCCGTGACAACATAACCGCTTGCAGTGCGGGCTGAAAAGTTACCACCAGTAGCAGGGACCCAGCCACGTTGGCTTACCCATTTACCAGCTTCAATTAGTTCTGAAATAGCGGTATTGTTGTGCATATATTCCTCGACATTCTAAAAGTTATTTAGACGGCTATACATCTGTTTTAAGCAATGATAGCATCGCTTTGGGCGCAAAACCATCTTTAAGGAACCTCTGTGTTTGAAAGTAAATTGCCGAATTTAGGCACTAGTATTTTTAGTCAAATGACAGCTCTGGCAAATCAGTACCAAGCTATTAATCTATCTCAGGGTTTTCCTGAGTTTGATGCACCTGATTTGTTAAAAAAACAACTCAATCACTATGTACTTGAAGGGGTAAATCAATATGCGCCTTCAAGTGGGGTTACAAAGCTACAACAGCAAATAGCTGCTCTGATTGCTAGAAAATACCATAACAACATAAACTACGAGCAACAAGTCACTGTCACTTCAGGGGCAACAGAAGCATTATT
Organism: Pseudoalteromonas shioyasakiensis; assembly: GCA_013391845.1. NCBI lineage: Bacteria > Pseudomonadati > Pseudomonadota > Gammaproteobacteria > Alteromonadales > Pseudoalteromonadaceae > Pseudoalteromonas > Pseudoalteromonas shioyasakiensis. The sequence continues at coordinate 333,165 of CP058414.1, read as the reverse complement.
TGTAGCAATTCAAGCGCTTGTTAAAGAGGGTGATGAAGTTGTGGTGTTTGACCCCGCTTATGACTCGTACCAACCAGCAATTGAACTTGCTGGCGGTCGCTCAGTTCACGTTGCCTTGCGTGCGCCAGACTACAAAATCGATTGGCAAGCCGTATCCGATGTTATTACTGACAAAACACGCGTCATCATCATCAACACGCCACATAACCCAAGCGGTAAAATCTTTAAAACAGAAGATATTAATGCCCTTAAAGCGCTTGTTTCTAAGCATGATTTATATGTAATTAGTGATGAAGTGTATGAGCACATCACCTTTGATGGTGCTTTGCATTTAAGTGCGCTGAGCGATTCTGAGTTATTTGCACGTAGTTTTGTGATCTCAAGCTTTGGTAAAACTTTTCATAGCACTGGTTGGAAGATGGGTTATTGTGTTGCACCTGCCCAGTTAATGGTAGAGTTTCGTAAAATTCACCAATATGTGACCTTTTCAAGCTTTACGCCTGCCCAGCATGCACTAGCCGATATGCTCGAGTTAGAGCCAGAACATGTTGATGAACTAAGTTGTTTTTACCAACAAAAACGCGACTTGCTCAGCGAAGCACTAGCGCAAAGCCGTTTTAAAATATTACCAAGTGAAGGCACCTACTTTTTACTACTTGATTATAGTGAGGTGTCTGATCTTGATGATGTTGAGTTTTGCCAATGGCTGGTTGAGCAAGCGGGTGTTGCAGCTGTACCACTCAGTGTGTTTTATAACAGTGCTAGCAGCGATAAAGTGATTCGTTTATGTTTTGCTAAAAATGATGACACATTAAAACGTGCCGCGGAGATTTTATGTCAACTTTAACCTTAGCTTTAGTGCAGTCTTCACTACATTGGCTTGATAAAAGCGCTAACCTTGAGCACTTTACAGAGCAGCTTAACAGTTTTAGCGAGCAGGTTGATTTAATTGTCTTGCCAGAAACATTTGCCACGGGTTTTGCGATTAATCTAGATTGCAGCGAACCAGAACAAGGCGAGGTACTTAGCTGGTTAAAAGCCACTGCTAAGCAAAAAAATGCTGTGGTTGCAGGCTCTGTTTTAGTTGCAAAAGGCGACAAAAAGGCTAATCGCTTTTATTGGGTTTGGCCAAATGGCGAAGTGAAGTATTACGACAAACGCCATTTATTCTGTTTAGGTAACGAAGGCAATTTCGTCGCAGCAGGCGAGCAGCGCGAGATATTCGCTATCAATGATTTTCGTATTTTACCGCAAGTGTGTTACGACTTACGCTTTCCTGTATTTCAGCGTAATTGCAACGACTACGATGTGATGATCAACGTAGCGAATTGGCCAGCAGCTCGTCGCCATGTATGGGATACCCTTCTAAAAGCACGCGCAATGGAAAACCTGTGTTATGTCGTAGGTGTGAATCGCATTGGGGCTGATGGTAATGATGTTGCCCACAGCGGAGGCACTGCTGTATATGATTTTAAAGGTGACACCTTGGCTGCGCTTGAAGATGACCAATCGGGTATCATTATTCAGCGCTTAGAAAAATCACCGCTTGATGACTTTCGAAGAGCGTTTCCTGCTCACTTAGATGCCGATCAATTTCAGTTACTGTAATTGCTCGAAGCCGCATACTCAAAAATTTGTTAAACTCATGGTTGGATTATTTACTTTAAGCAATCATGAGTCGCAAAATCACCCCCGTTATTCTTGCTGGTGGCATAGGTTCTCGTTTATGGCCTTTATCGCGAAAAGCGATGCCTAAGCAGTTTTTATCTTTACTTAGCGAAAAGTCACTATTACAGAGCACGCTTTTACGAGTGGCTGACTCACGATTTAATGCCCCATTTCTAGTGTGCAATGAAGAGCATCGTTTTATTGCGAAAACGCAAATAGCAGAAATCACTAATAGCTATACGTTACTGCTCGAGCCTGAAGGTAAAAATACCGCGCCAGCGATTGCGTTAGCAGCTGAATTTGCATTGCAAAATGGCCTAACCGATCCCTTATTGGTGATGCCAGCTGATCACCACATAAGTGATTTTGATAAGCTTATTGCATGCTTAAATAAGGCTATAGCGCTTTGTCAGCAACAACAATTAGTGACTTTTGCAATTACACCTACTGAGCCACATACCGGCTATGGTTATATTCGCCAAGGTGAGCAGTTAGCCCAGGAAGGCTGCTTTAAGGTGGCTGAATTCAAAGAAAAACCAGCCCTGCAATTAGCTAAAAAATACCTTGCCAGTGGTGAGTATGGCTGGAATAGCGGCATGTTCTTATTTCTGCCAGAAGTGTATTTAAACGAGCTTAATCGCTTTGCGCCAAAGATTGCACAAAGTGTCGCAAAAGCAGCTAGCTTTACTGAAGACTTAGGGTTTCAAAGGCCTGTTGCGGATGCGCTCACAGCATGTCCAAGTGATTCTATTGATTATGCTATTTTGGAGCGTAGTGCTAACGTTGCAGTTATTCCTGTTGATTTAACTTGGAGTGATGTTGGCGGCTTTTCAGCATTATCGAGAATCGCTGAAAAAGACCATCATGGTAACTATCTGGGCTCGCAAGGGGTGAGTTTAGATAGTGAAAATAATCTACTTATAAGTGAAGCAGATCACACCATTGCGGCGCTCGGCGTCAGTAATAAAGCAATTATACATACTCATGATGCCACCTTAGTGGCAGACAAAAGCTCGCTCGATAAGCTTCCTGATTTACTTAAACAGCTTGCTGTAGTTGATAGTGATAAATTGACTCACCATCAAGCCGTATTTAGACCTTGGGGAAACTATCGAACTTTAATTGAAAGTACTGGTTTTAAGGTAAAGAAAATAATCGTCAACAGTGGCGCAAAGCTCTCAACTCAACGCCACCAGCATCGTGCGGAGCATTGGGTTGTAGTATCTGGTGTCGCAAGTGTACGAGTTGGCGATGAAGAATTTGAATTAACAGCCGATCAATCTTGTTATATTGCCGCTAAACAATTACATAGCCTCGCTAATCAACAAGCCACACCTCTGATCGTTATTGAAGTACAAACTGGTGCAATACTTGATGAAAGCGACATCGAGCGATTTGATGATAGGTATGGGAGAGGCTAGCTGAAAGCTATAAGTTTTAAGCAGATCGAGAGAATTGCTTTTTGATAGAGATAGCTTGGCTATCGTGAATTGGAGTATATCTTTTTACCGCTTATGTTTTTACCTTCAGCTTGGCCTGTATCTCAAACTTTCAATATTGATGATGGTCTATCGCAAAGTGTCATGTTTGATATTCTGCAAGTTCTTCAAGGCCTCATGTGGTTTTAATCACAGGCAGGTTTAAACCGTTTGATGGTTATGAGTTTACTGTATCCACAGTATCTATTCTTCGGCACTCGATAACGAGTCGCAGTTATTTTATTGGTACTTAAATAGTGGCGTTAAGTTGCTAGCATTACATAATGATCAATTTTCAGAGCCTATTTTTATTACAACTTTGCTTAAAAGGTTGAAAAGTTTATGTTACAACGACACTAACAATACTCTTTAGTTACAAACATGACTGAACTTTACCATTGGTTTGATTTATTCGGCGTAGCCGTGTTTGCTGTCTCAGGAACGCTACTGGCGTACAACAAAAAAATGGATGGCTTTGGGGTTGTTGTGTTAGCCACAGTCACTGCTATTGGCGGTGGTACAGTACGCGACGTTATTTTAGATGTTCCTGTATTTTGGCTGCATGATCAAAGCTATTTTTGGGCTATTTTATTGTCTGTATTTGTCACCACTCGTTTAATCAATAAGCAGCGCTCGATTTCACTTAATGCGCTACAAGTTGCAGATGCATTTGGTTTGGCATTTTTTGCGGTGATGGGCACACAAAAAGCCATGCTCGCAGGTATGCCAGACACTACGGCGATTATTATGGGTGTAATAACAGCCTGTTTTGGTGGCGTTATCCGTGATGTGCTTGCTGGAAATATGCCGATGCTGTTAAAAGGTGAGCTCTATGCTATTGCTTGTATTGCTGGTGGCATCGTTTATACATTAAGTATCTCGCTTGGTTTAGTAACCGAAGTAGCCATGATTTTAGCAATGCTAATGACCTTATCGCTTCGTTTAGCGGCAATGAAGTGGCAACTTACACTTCACGTTTTTAAATATCCCGACTAAGCTTAGTATTAAGGATTAATGATAGGGACATCATGGATTGTGTCTTTAGCTAGAATATTTTCACGTGCACAAGTAGGTGTGCAAGCCCCTGAAGTAATTGTTGAAGTACACCTAGGAAATGGCTTGCCAGCTTTTCATATCGTTGGCTTGCCAGAGGCATCAGTCAAAGAGTCGAAAGACAGAGTGCGTAGTGCTCTCGAAAACTCACAGTTTGGTTTTCCTGACCAACGTATAACCGTCAACCTTGCGCCTGCCGATTTGCCTAAAGAGGGTGGTCGTTTTGATCTGGCTATTGCTGTGGGTATTTTAGTCGCCTCTGGGCAAATAAACTGCCCTGATATACATCGATATGAGTTTTACGGAGAGTTGGCTTTAAATGGTGAAGTAAGAGGGGTTAATGCTATTTTGCCATCGGTATTGGGAGCAAAAGAGCTGGGCCGCTGTTGTTTCTTACCCGCGGAAAACGATAACCTCGCAAGCCTAGTGTCGGGCGTTTCTCGAAAAGCCGTTTACTCCTTACAAGATGTCTGGAATGACTTATTAAATCAGCAACCTTTACCACTTAATATTAGCTATCCAGAACAGCAGTCGCAGCGTGATTCACTACTCGATTTAAGCGATGTGAAAGGCCAGCCTGGCGCAAAAAGAGTGCTCGAAATTGCTGCCGCTGGTGGCCATAATTTGCTGTTTCTTGGTCCTCCAGGTACTGGTAAATCAATGCTTGCCCAGCGCATGCCAACGATTATGCCAACTATGTCCGATGATGAAGCAATTAGTACTGCCGCGTTATATTCTATTATTGGTCAATCGGTTGATTTATCTAATTGGCGTGAACGCCCCTTCAGAAACCCTCATCATACTTGCTCTGCAGTTGCCCTAGTCGGTGGTTCTTCGAACCCTAAGCCGGGTGAAATCTCCCTTGCTCATAATGGCGTACTGTTTTTAGACACGCTAAACAATTAAGCTATACCCATTACTTCTTTACATTATAAATATAGACATAAATCAGATGGTACTCTACGCTAATTTTATTATTGATTTGTAGAGTTATTGATTTGGCTATTCTCGAAAGAATAAATTATCAACCAATGGTTTTTAACTCATTACATCGAGTAGGTAATGACAGCTTTTTTCCTAACGATGCTTTGAAATCGATAAAATCATTTCCTCATATTTTTTTTTCAAATGGTGAACCTTGGCGTGAAGCAAATCGATATGCTTTTTACCGTTACCATGACTTACAGAAAGATTTGAAGACTATTAATCGGGAAATGACGCATCTAGTTAGATATGCGGATTGGCTAGAAAATACAGGTGTTCATTGGTTACATTTTCCTAAAAAAAAGAGAGAGCGTTGTTTGTTTAGGTATAAGGGGTACTTGCTTGAATTAAGAAATAGTGGATTGCTAGCCCCTTCAACAACATCACAGAACATGAACTCTGTAATAGCTTTTTATAGATGGGCTTCTGTTCATGGATATGCGAGTGAACGACCATCTTTATTTGATGATGAAATTAAGGTTATTTCATTTTTCGACAAAGTAGGGTTTAAAAGAACGATGGGCGTTCTTTCTTCAGAGCTTTCAATTCCAAATAGAATGCGTACTGGCAATCATTTAGAGGATGGTTTAACTCCAATTAGTCAAGTTAATACAGAGATTTTAATGAATCACTTATCTGAGCACAGAAACTATGAATTGTATCTGATGGCAAAGGTTGCTCTTCAAACTGGTTGCCGCCATGAGACAGTTACAACACTCAATTTAGATGCGCTTAAAAGTGCATACCCAGATCAAATGATTACAGGCACCATGAGAGTAAAGGTGGGGCCTGGTACTGGAGTAAAGACTAAATTCGATGTTTCTGGTGAAGTTTACTTTTCAAGGTCTCTTATAGATGAGTTAATCAATTACTTCTATTCTGCTGAAGCCATCTTGAGGCGCTCTAAAGCTAACGAGAAAATGCAGAGAAATATCTTTTTAACTTCGCGAGGCAATAGATATACAACTGAGACTTTTGGAACACTGATATTCAGATTAAAGGAAGAGCTTATTAAAAAAGGTCACTCTCAGTTTGGACGTTTTAAATTTCATCAACTAAGAGCTACCTTCGGAACCATGCTGATGCGTGAACTCCTTAAAATCCAAAGTATGTCCAATCTGAATGCAATAGAGATTGTTCAAGAAGCTTTGCTACATAAAGATGCTAGTACCACTTGGAAATATATAAAATTCATTGAAAAGGAGCCTATTGAAGAGCAGTTATTTGACGCTTTATGGTCAATGTTTACAGGCTCCAAAACGGATTCAAATCTCATAATTGATAGCTTTACCAATGGTGAGATGTTCGATGCGACATAAGCTTCCTAATTTAACAGTTAGTCATCCTAGAATTGATAATCCAAATTCAATGGTGTGGGATCTAACTGCTTTGGTATATGAGGGAGGAACTAATGTTTTTATTCAAAATAAGAGTCATTTGGAACGGTTAAGATACCTCTGGATTAAACATAATCAAATTGAAATTGTCCAATCGATAAAAGAACATGCTGAGGGGTGTATTGAGGTTGGTTTTTCCCCACGTACTGTTGCTACTTCAATTAGAAATATTAAATCCATGTTTACCTACTTAGATAAAGAGGGCTGTAAATTTGATTGTTTGGAAAATATGCGCCACGCACTTTTTGAATATAGTGAACATCTATTATCAAAGGCTAACCTAAAGCAAATCAAACATCGAAGTGCCTATCAAAGCTTTCTTTCGATATCACGTTTTTTAAATGCAGCTTTTGAAGATCTTGCATTTTTTATGGAGCAAACGAGATTAAAATCGTACAGGCCGAGACTTACAGTATTGGGGCGAAGTGCTGAAAAATTATTACTGAGCAATGCGAGTCAATTAGCCAAGTTCTGTTTTGAAATTACGCAGTCTGTTCAAGCGGTTACCTTGTCATCAGGGCAACTACCTATCGTTTTAGATATCAATTCGCAGAAGATCAACTTAACAGCTTCTAGGCGGCACGCAATCAAGGTAGACAGTGACTTTACTAAAACCCAAGCTCTAGTGGCTTTCAATTACAGAGTAGCGTCCGAGGTTTTTATATTCTTAGGGATGACAATGCAAAATCAGTCTCCTACTTATAGCCTAAAACGAACTAAGTTTGATTATAAGCCTTTAGGGGATAGTTATGAGGTTAGAGAGTACAAGAGTCGTAGAGGTGGAGAAGTGTTGTTTAAAATACCTAAACAATACAAACCTAGCTTTGAGTCATACTTATCATTTATAGATGAGGTTGCCCCTGAGTCGTGTTGGGTGTTTCCTTTTTTTAAAAAAAGTGAGGGCTTCCGAAAAAGAAATGAAATCAATACTAATAGGTTTAAAGAATTGTGCATCCGATATGGTGTTCCTTGGGTGCCACCAAGCACCTTTAGAAAGGTTGGCCTAAATATCTTATTGAGATTTGCATCAGATTCACAAACCGCAGCTGATTTTGGTAATCATTCTTTGGCAACCTTTAGAGGAAATTATGAATTTCCTTCGCAACAAAGGGCGATGATTGAAGTTGGACGGTTTTGGGATGAAAACGATCCTCTGGCGCTTGAACAGCCCACTGTGTCGCTTTTCAACTCTCCATGTAATGGTAAACCAGAACTAATAGAGGGTGCTACAAATAGGCTACCACACCCAGATTGTGTTACTCCGACAGGCTGCATAGGTTGTAAACATTATAGAGATGATGATTCCTTTGATTATGTTTGGAATCTACATAGCTTTAAATATTTAAAAATTATCGAGTCATCTTCTTATAGAACGAAAGAAGGGAAGCCCTCAAATATTGTAATCGATTGGGTTAATCTAAAAATAAATTGGTTCAATAATGAAAGTCTAGAAAGGAAAGAGTGGGTAGTTGAATCTCAGATGAGAGTTGAGGAAGGAGACTATCATCCAATATGGGCTCGAAAGATAGAAAAATACGAGGGCTGAGTTCTTGCTATATTTAACTGAGAACCTAAAATTTAAAGGTCAGGTAGAGTTTGTAACACAGACATCACCTTGTTACCAATCACCTAATTATCCACCAAAAGAGGACTTTGTACTGTCTATCAATCAAGAAGGTCAGATAGTTTCTCGGTATGGGGATGATGTTTGGGATTTCACATCGTTCGGCGGAGATACTAAATATAAGTTTTATGAATACGATGAAACAAACAAAAAATTGTTCAAGCAATTGATGTATTACATTATCTACAGTCATTTATTCCCTGGTAAATATCGAAGCTTGAATGCTTATTACATTCCCCTTAGTGCTGTGTTTAGATCTTGTTCATCAGCCAACGTTATCGCTAGTGAGTTACATCGATACCCAAAAGTTATAGAGGGGTTTGCTAAGCAATATGCTCAAAAATCACCATCGCTAGTTAATAGTGCGGTTTGTTACTTTAATAAAATATTAAAAAATCGAGAGCAGATAGGCTTCACTCTTTTAGATGACGCAGGTATAGCACTATATAAACAGTTTGATCCTAAACATCAGTCTGGACAAAATGCCTATATTCCTAATCGGATCTGGCTGAAGTTTGTCCAGAATTTGGATGAGATACTGAATAACTTTGAGTTATATAAAGATGAGTTAAGTAATTTATATAACTACCTTGCAGGTACAGTAAAAAGCAATCTAAATAAAGTGACTTCTCACTACGAAGCAAGCCCATTCAATAAACATTCTTCCTCCAATAAAGAGCGCTATAACGGGTCGTTTGAAGACTACCTAAACGAGCATGGCTTGATGGAATTATTTGAAAAGTATGTCAGTCGTCCTGCATTGAATAATGGCAGTACCTATAATATCGACCAATTTTCATGCTTATTAAACAGTATAGTGATTAGTTGCTACTTATATGTATTGTATTATTCAATTATGAGAAAGGAAGAGGCTTTATCATTACGGGTGGGGTGCTTTGTTCTTGATAGAGATGAGCGACTAGGTGATTACTGCTTATTAGTAGGCGAAACAACGAAAACTGATCCTGATAATGATGCTCGTTGGGTTGTACCAAAGCGGTTAGAGCGTGTTATCAGTGTTGCTGAAACTTTAGTTGGTTGGAAGTTGCGCCATGTTACAACATCAGACTTTTCTGCACCTCTTTTTCAAAACATGGCGGTATGGCAAGCAAGTCACCGAACCTCAAAGACAAGAAAAATAGGTGATTATTCCTCTGTTACTGCAAAGGCTGAGAAAGTTTTTAAACCCCAATTATTCAAAATTACACAAGAAGATTATTCTGAAGCGCTTGCGCTAACTCCTTCTTTAGCTAAACAGGAATGGTTTAAAGTTGGTCAAAGTTGGAAGTTTAATTTTCATCAATTCAGAAGAACACTTGCGGTCCATTTCGCCTTGAATAAAGTGTCAGCATCATCGGTTCAACAGCAAATGAAGCATGGGACTCGTGAGCAGCAGTTTCATTACCAAAACAATGCAGGTCGTTTAAGGTTAAATCAGAATGCAGAGCGGGAGGTGGTAAATGAATATTACGCTGAAATGGCGCGTAATATTACGAGCGTAGTGCAAGGTGAGTTAATTGCTCCTCACAGTAAGTCACCTGTTAAGCCAGAGGTTATTCACTTTATAAAAGATGGTGATAGGAAAAAACTATTAAAAGCTCAAAAAAATGGAGCTATTGTTTGTCGTAGTAATATTATTGGATTTTGCCTGAAACAGGGGGTATGTGAATTTGGCGGCTTTGACTCCATTGTGAATTGTGCAGGTGGTAATGAAAGTAAAATGTGTCCTGATTTAATTATCGACGGAGATAGAGAGCAAGAGTTCAAAGATGATAAAGCGCATTACCAAGAGCAAATTTCTAAATTAGTGGAAGGTTCTCCACGATATGAATCCTTAAAAAAGGAGGTTGAAGCTTATGATAGTGTGCTTGAGATAATTAAAAGAGAAAGGAGCATTGAGTGAGTAAAGCAGAAGCGTTGTTTAGAGAGGCGTTTGAGCGCCTTAAAGCTAATAAACCTATTAATGTTGAGGTAGGCACTAAGGTTAGCCAAAACAATGTTGCAAAAGAAGCAGGGAAGCATCCTACAGCGCTTAAGAAAGCTCGCTTCCCTGTTCTGGTTCTTGAGATACAGGATTACTTAAAGCAACAGGAGATTGATTCAGACGTCATCAATAAAAAAAAGCGACTTAGAAAGCAAAGAAGTCTTGAGGTTCGTTTATCAGATTGTATAAGAGAAAGAGATAAACTAGCTTCAATATGTGAAGCACAAAACAACGTTATTGAACAATTGAAAGATGAGATTAGTGACCTTAAAAGTGGTAAAATCAAACCTATTCAAATAAAGTCGTTAAGATGAAATGATTCTATTAAGGCTAATTAGATATCAGCCTACCAAAATATGAAGTTTAACCAGAGCTGACAACTTTGTCTGCTTCTAGAAATACATTCAAATCAATTCCTAATGGGGAAACTCTTCGCTTTAACACTTCTAATGGTGAAAGTCCGTAAAGGTTTTCTAGCCTGCTTGTAGTATTTGATCAAAATACAAATTCAGGTGTATTCATTATAATCGTAAATATTTTTAGTGTTGTTTTTATTAATAGTACGTTTCTGCGCTACATTATGTTTAATAGAATCAGTAGTTAAAAAGATGATATCAATAGTTGAATACACCCCAAATTGGCCTGATTTATTTGATATAGAAAAGCGGTTTATCGGCTCCTTAATTAAAAATATCGACTACGGAACAATTGAGCATGTTGGAAGCACATCTGTTGAAGGGCTAGCTGCAAAACCTATTATTGATATTATGGTAGGCTTAGAGAGTCTTGAGGCCTCTAAGAATGCCATACAAGTATTGGAAAGCAATGGTTACTGTTACCATCCTTATAAAGGAGATGTAATGCACTGGTTTTGCAAACCATCTCCCGAAGTCAGGACTCACCACGTTCACCTAATTCCATTTGAGAGTAAGTTATGGTTTGAGAGGTTAGTATTTCGTGATTATCTGCGCTCTCATCCTATTGTTGCTCAAGACTATGCTAAGTTAAAACGTAAACTTGCAATAGAGTCTGGTGGTGACAGAGAAAAATATACTCAAGAAAAAACATACTTTATACGTGATGTTTTAAAGCTCTCAAGTGCAAGTAATAAAGAACATAAGGCTTAAATTCTACAAGGCAAATTCAACCCAACTATTAACATCTTGTGACGCTCCAAAATATTTGGTTAAGCAATTTACTATAGCGTATCAAAACAGAAATGAATCAGCGTCGAATATAGCCCATATTAATAGTTATAAAAATGCTTCTATTACTCTAGATCTGAGAGACTTAATATATAAACTATTCATTGAGTAATAAGGTAACTCACCTGTGCAAGATTCATCGATACCTAAAGATAAATAGTCTACATGTAATTTATCAAAGCTCATTTTTAAGCTGCTATTTTTTCCTGTCTTGCATTGTGTTGAGCACTCCAATGAATCACCTGACAATGAAAGAGTGCTACATTCCATATCAACATAGGAGCAACTATCTGGTATATCAATATTAATGCGTTCAGAAAACTTTATTAAGCTTGTTTCTGCAAATGTGAATAACCAAGCAAACTCTATTTTATTTTTACTTGATCTAAGAATGCGCCCTAGGACTTGCCTAAAGTACAACTCTGTTTTTATTGAACTTAAATGACAACATACTTGTAGTCTAGGTATATCAGTTTCCTTCACTGATCATACCAACACTAACAATCCACTGTGCAGTAGATGACTTAAATGAGCTGATCTTCTGTGCTGAATTATCGTGTAAGTAAGTAACTATAGTTGACGTTTGATTGAATTTTTCAGTTAATAGACTATTTATCATTTCAGCGTGCTTAACTGAAGAGGCGACAACTAGGCCGCCAGCAGTCGGGTTTGAATCTCTTATCTCCGACAATTTTAATACGGATAACTTTAGTAAATATCTAAGTGCAGACTCATTATTAAGTATCTCTTGATAAGTTGAGTTAGTTTGTTTAACAAATTCAGCTATAGATCTATATGTTTCATTACCATCTGAAATACTATTGCTATCAACTAACAATATTTTGGGCTCTCTACACACGTTATCTCTAATAGCTTGACTCAAGCTGTATTGATAGTCGCATATCAGCTCACCTTCTGGGTCAGAATAATTCACTAAAGCAATGGGAAGGGCGTCTGAGCGCCAAGGAGTACCCGATAGCGCAAGTGTGTAAGTTGCAATATCCTGTAAATGGAAAACAACCTTCTCACCCCACGTATTGATTTTAGATTTATCTTGCGAGAATGAGCAGTGATGTATTTCATCAAAAATAAAAAATGTACGATACTTTCTAAGCCCATCCCAGGTACTTTCAGGAATAGAGCATAAGCTTTGGTAAGTCATAGAGGCACCTACAGCCGTAAATGAGCCATCAAACGAACACCCAATTATTTTTCCAAATGTTCTTTTGATATTATTAGCCACTTCAACCGATGGTGAAAAGCAGATCACTCTGTCTATCATTCCTTTATCAAATAACGCTTTGACCAATGAAGCTGCCATTATTGTTTTACCAGCACCAGGAGTGGCCTGACATAGAAAGTGCTTATCAATAGTTGTATATTTTTTTACTGCTAACTCAACACATTCCCTTTGCCAACTTCTCAGCATTGCCGTGCACCATTATCCAAAGAAGCCAATATATTAGTTAAAGCGTTAACTTTTCCTAGTAACTTAGCTGAATTATTTTTAGCATCATCGAATGCAGGGTAAAACAAGCTAAGGTGCTCAGGGAATCGTTTCTGTAGAGCTTTATATTCATCAACCTCCCCCAATAAAATTGCAAGCTCAGCCTCAAACTGTTTCTTTTCATTTAATAAGGTTACAACAAGCTGAGATGCTTGATTATCAGTATGACTGCTAATTGATTTTTCTTTGTCAATTACAACCTGTTTCGCCACAAATGTAGCGTTATCAAACAGCTCAGTTTTAAAATACCTTTTATAACGGCCACTTCCTTTTGAATTTAAGAGTCCCTTCCGCTCAAGAGCTGTCGTTTGTCTATAAATGAACTTACGTGCCTCATCTATATCTTGATATGTATCAGTGACGTTTAATAACTCATTTCTGAGCTCAACAATTGTAAAGCCATTGCATTCTTTTTCGATAAAAAGGGAATAAATGTATTGGTTTAATTTGATAACGTGGGGCATTTCTTATACAACTCAAATTAAGAAAACTTAGGGTTGCTAAGTATATAGAACAATGTAAAACTTAGAAATGCTAAGTTTTATGATTGGGAGGGATTTTAAGAGTGTGGCAAAATTTTGGCTTAGGATTCCTAAGTGTACAAACCATTGTAAAACTCAGACAATCTAAGCTATTAGAGACTAAAAAATGATAATTCTGTGTTCCAAAATCCAATCCCAATTAGGCTCAAACAGGCCCGCGCTAAGTCAGGTATTACTCAAAAGCAGCTGGGAATAATTATCGGTATGGATGAAAACTCAGCGAGTGGTCGCATGAACCACTATGAAAAAGGCCGCCACATTCCAGATTTAGCAACCCTAAAAAAAATTGCTGATGAACTAAATGTTCCATTAAATTATTTTTTCTGTGAAGATGAGACAACAGCAGAGCTAGCAATTGAAATATCAAAGTTAGATACTGAAAAAAAGCTTGAACTGATAAAAAAACTAAAAAAAGGTTAAAAGCCTTTTGAGTTTAAAGGGATTAAACGATGGCTATGGAGCGCGAAACTATCAAAGAGCCAAATTATTTAATATATATTAAGTCATTAATTATAGGTTTTTTGGTTAGTGAGAGCCTGTTTCTAGGATACAATCTAGGTTTAAGTTTTTCATTGAAGGCTCTGACTGTTCTCCGAGCCTCAGTTCAATCCCTGTTTACTCTAGCAGAAAGCTATAATAAGCCTTCTTTTGACGATTTTTTTACTGTGAGCGGAGTAGTTTTAGCAATAGTTTTATTATTTACAGCAATTGCTATTAACTACTTTATCCAACCTTACGTTTCACATAGAGAGGGTCACAAAACTTTACTATTAATTCTTAAAAGAAGAAGGCTAGACCTGATACTTACCTTCACATTTGGAATATTCATAAGTTATTTCTTACTTCCACAGCTAGAGTTTATACACTTAGCATTGAGAAATGCACCAGGTTTTATTGCCCCTACTGTTATTCTTTTCTTTTTTACAGTTTTTAGGGCTTCACTGAAGCAAGGTATTCAAGACAAAAAAGTAACTCAAAGCATATTCTTAAGTGATGAACCAATAGCAAATGAAAGTTTTGATTTATTTGATACTAGGCAAGCCGTTGAGAACTTTTCTCAGCATGTATTAAACAATAACCACTCATCAGGACTCGTTTTTGGAATAGATGGACCATGGGGAGTTGGAAAAAGTAGTTTAATAAATATGGCTCAGAACTACTGGTTGGAGCATGAAAAAAATATAGTTGTATGCAGATTTGAGCCTCTCCGATACGCCTCTGAAAGCAATATCACAAATAGGCTTATAACCGAAATAACAAATGCAATTCAAAGAAAAACCTTTGCTCCAGAATTAAAAAGTGCCGCGAGTCGCTATTCTCGATTAATAAAGGGTAAAGCTAATTTCTCATTATTTGGCTTAAAGCTCTCACTATCACATACAGCTGATAGTATTGATGACTTATTAGAAGATATTGATGATGCCCTAAAGCAGTTAGGGCTTCGCGTAATAATAGTAATTGATGATCTCGATAGACTGGATCCAGTATCTATAAATAATGTCTTATATGCTACTAAACAATCATTCAAACTCTCTCAAGCAACCTATGTACTCAGTTTTGACACAGAAATATTGATAGGCGAACAAGATAATAAAGAAAAAGCTCGTGAGTTTTTAGAGAAGTTTATTACTGTAAAATTAAACGTATTTACAGAAACCAAACATTTAGTTGATTTCTTAAAGCATAACTGGCAAAAAAGTTCTCAATTTCAATTGGAAGGTATACCTGCTGATACACTTGTAAAGTTAAGTTCTATATTAGAGGCATTAGCTTTAAATTTAGAAGGTGAATTTGCGGTTCATTACCTTCCTCTTTTAGGTAGCTTGAGAAAGTTAAAACGTTTTATAAATACAATTTTGCTAATGCAAATTGAATCAAATGACTTGAGCCAAAATGATTTTAATGAACACGACTTTATAAATCTTGTGCTGTTACATTTAAATTACCCAGGACTATTCAGGCAAATTTATCTAGAAGAAACATGTAATTCAAAAGGAAGCTTCTCTCTTATAAAAAAAAATGCCAAATATGAAAACTCCATAAACTTTATCGATATCCTTAATAAACAAGAAGGTACAGCTCAATTTTTGTTAAAGCAACTTTTTGATTTAGATACTTTAGGGTTTAATGATGCTAATAGCTTTCGCTTAAGTGATGAAGTCTATTTCTCAAGAGCTTGCTTTAATTCTGGAACCGCTAAAAATTTAGAGAGTTTCCTTAAGCTAATAGTACGATGCATCAAACCAGAACCGGCAGAAACATACTATTTATATAAGAATACTGTAGATAAAGTAATAAACGGTGAAGAGTATTCTGAACTATTAAATAATCCACACTTTAATACGCCTGAATCGAAAGATAAGCTTTTGACTCTGCTTGTTTCTCATTCTGGTAGGTTAAATAAAGCTTCTGCTAACAACGTTATAGATACATTAATTGAGCAGGTTCAGAAAAGCTCAATACTATTCGATTCTAAACAAGACTTAAGAAAACGTTACATATTAACTTTAATAAGGGTTTTAGATAGAGCTGGCTGGGGAGAAAGTGCTGAGGATCGACGCAATAATAGCAATGTAAACTGTAAAGAAAAAGAGATAGCATGGCGGATACTTGGAACTGAGCAATATGATAATAACGGAATATTAGAAAGATTCATAAGTAGTGCTAGCGGCATACTTGGATGGCAAGACTTACTGCTTTTCAGACTATATTGTTGTGGAGACCGAGGTGGGCAATTTTATAACCTGAATGCTGCACTCATTCGTGAGCAAAATGATAATGAGGAAACTACAGGCTCTGTAAACAAATTAACAATCCAAGCAATGAGAAAAATTTCACAAGAAATTTTTGGTTTATTTTTCAATAGATACATCAGCCACAAAGTTAACTTCTTTAATGAAATGGAAAAAACAAAAGAAGAGCTATTTATTAATTCAAGTTTTGATGAGGAAGAGGCATCATATATTGGGAGATTGTCAAACAGTGAACGAATTACAGTCACCAAAGTTAATATTGCCAATTTTGTAATTTACCATTTAAGTAATGATAAAGGACCTAAGGGAAGTGGAGTGGGTTGCGGTTACTATGACGAAAAAGGCTCTGAAGACAATAATGGTATAGCAAATTTAATGAATGACTACTTGTTTGATGTTTGTTTTAACCCTGAAATAACTGAAAAAAATGCCATTTACTTTATTGACTACTGCCTATCTCATTTAACAAGTGGGTTTTTCTCTGATTTAGACTCTGATGATTTTGTGCCGACAAAGGAAGATATAATCCAACCATTAAATAAAAATAAATTTAGAGAGTTTTGGAAAAGGCACAAAGATAAGATCAAAGAAGTGGCTGATAGGAATACAACAAGAAAAGTATATACGCCTAATTATATTGCGAGTTATGAAGAAGACTTAAAAGCTGTTTTAACTACTCTAGGCGATATTTTAGAAGAAGATCAAACAACCCACATTAATTAACTGTAACGCACTCATAAGCACCTCATGGATAGAGTTACTTACAAGCTATAAGAAAGATAAAATCTGGCTTAGTATTGTCAGCGAGAAAAAGATTTATAACAAGAAATAGAAACTTATGGCCGACAATGAGGAAGATAGCTCTCATGGTTGAATACATTGCCAAAATTGTATGGATTGGATGCTACACTGTATGGCATAACCAACTGTTTTTTGGCAACATTGACAGGGACTGTCTAATGAATACCTCAAGATTCTCAATACTTATAAGAAAAGGCTAGATTAATGGCTAAGTATATTTTTTTCGTTCATGGATATTCATCAAATTCCAAAGATGCTTGGGGGGCATTCCCTGATTTTATCGAAGATAAACTCGGTGAGCAGTATGAGGTTGCTTGCTTAGACTATGTTTCACCGCATAAATTTTATGAGTTCTGGAAAGCTGCCCCAAACCATCTAAACATAGCGGAAGCATTCATCACAGAGTTAGAGAATAAGTGTGAAGATTTTTCTAATGATGAGATCTTTTTTATAGCTCACAGTAATGGTGGAATAGTTGTTAAAAAGCTTCTACAGCAACTAGCTTTAAATGAGATACAACACAATATCACCAGAGTTTGCTTCCTTGACGTCCCGCACACTGGCTCTGGACTTGCAAACTTAGGTAAGTTATTTAATCCACGCAACAAACACCTAAAAGCTCTGAATAGCAACTCAGACAGCCTAACTGAAATCAATCAACGTTGGCAAAAAGAGGGATATGACTCTAAACTTCAAATTCTCAACCTTTGTGCCGAGGTAGATGACGTTGTTTCAAGATCAAGTTCCTCATATAACTACCCTGATACGAAAACAATTCCTAAGGTCAATCACGGAGAAATAGCAAAGCCAAGCTCTAAAAATGACAACGTAGTCGTCGAAGTTGAAAAATTTCTGAAGTCAAATCCAAAGCTCGACAAATATTTAATCGGAGCTTCAAGGACTTATCGTAACTGGAGAAAAATTGACCGCCTCCACAACCTACGGTATGTCGAAGATGAGCAACGAGAAGATGCCCTATTTTCACTAACATCAGCTCTTGAATCTGATAAGCCTTTGGTAAGATTAACAGGGCTGTCAGGGCTAGGAAAGTCTCGACTGATAGTTGAATATATAGTTAAAAATAGTTTTCCAGAAGACCTAGTTCTAGTCTACAACGCGTCCCTCGATGAAGAGGGGATCTTAGATAAGTTGCTCCTAGCATCCAAAAACCAATTGCGTTCTTTGATAGTAGTTGAGAATTGCAGTGTCAATTTTCACAACAAAATAGGAAGAGCATTAAGCACTGAGCATCCTAACTTGAAAGTAGTAACAGTCGACTTCTACCATGACAAAATTCAATCATCAGCCCACATAAAGTTAGAACGTTTAGCGATAGAAAAAATTGAAGAATTAGTAACACAATTACTACCTCATGCTGAAAGAGCATACATTATTCGAGTATCTAAGTTTGTCGAAGGTTTTCCTCTGCTAGTTGATATGCTTATTAAACATATCCGAGAATCTGGAGAATTGAGAGCAGAGTTCACAGAAGATGATTTAGTTGAAAAATTAATTAATGGAGACTCTCAACTTTCGCAAAGCCAAAGAGAAACTCTGAAAGTTATGTCTTTGTTTGATTACTTCAAGATCGAACGAGGAATTAACGAAGGCGTAAATCAAGACAAAGAGCTAATAAAAGAAATAGCCAAAGCTACTGATATTGACTTTGATTCGGTTGTAACACGATTTAGAAAAAAAGAGTTAATCAATATAACAGGCCAATTTGCCAGAGTTACACCTAAGCCCTTAGCGCTAAACCTTGCAATGGGATGGTGGGAGTCAAGCCTCTTTGAAAGACAGAGCGAACTCATAAATAACCTACCAGAGAGTTTAGTTGAAAGCTTCTGTAAACAAATTAAATACTTGGATTCATCAATAAATGTTCAAGGCTTTGTTGATAACTTTTGTAAGGCCGGAAGCCCTTTTGCCCAAGCGGAACTGTTGCTTTCTAAAGCGGGTTCAAGACTGTTTCGCGCCCTAGTTGAAGTGAACCCCAATGCAACCAGTTCGCTACTGCATCAAGTAATTACATCTATAAGCAATGATGAGATTGCCAATATTACTGGTGATAGTCGCCGTAACCTAGTATGGGCCTTAGAGATGCTTGTTTACCACGTTGATTGCTTTGACAAGTCAGCTTGGTGTTTGTTTAAGTTGGCACAATTAGAGAACGAAAAATTCAGTAACAATGCTACAGGACAGTTTTCACAATTATTCAGGTGGCTCTTATCAGGAACAAGCGCTCCATTTAACCAGCGATTAGGAATCCTAAGTAAAGCTCTGGGCCTAAACGTTCAGAGTGCTGATGCTGTGATAATAAAAGCTGTGGCACGGGCATTCGACACTCATGGAGCGAATAGAGCTGTTGGTGCAGAATATCAAGGCACTAAAGAGAAGTTAGAGGAATGGATACCTCAAAAATGGCAGGAGATATTTGAGTACTGGCAGTCTTTATTAGACATTCTGCTCATAATTGCAAAGAGAGGAAAGCATATTGTTTTGGTTAAGGATGTTTTGGGGCGGAGAATTAGAGGCCTCGTTAAATACGAGCAATATGGAGTTCTCGATAGATTTATTAGAGAAATGATAACTCTTTCTGATAAATACTGGCCTTCAGCCATGCAATCTATTGTTCATGCTTTAATTTACGATGCAGACAGGATGAATGATGAACAGCTAGCGTACTTGAGTTCATGGGAAGAGTTGTTATCTCCAGATGAAGATAACCTTGAGGAAAAAATAAAGCTCACTGTTTTAAATCCTTCTTGTGGCTATGTAAAAGGAGATGATGGCCATTATGTTGACGTCGCAGCAGAAGAGGCTAAGGACTTAGCTCATTCACTCAAAGGGCGTCTCAATGAGATAATACCCCTAATAGAGTTGATTTTAACATTTGAAGAGCAAAAACAAACTTGGGTATTTGCAAGGCAGCTTATTATTGAAGCTGAATCCTATCAAAACTTATTAGATTCTGTTATTGATTATATTCGGTCCAACGAAAACTTGAATTTCCAATTTTTACTAGGCCTTTTAGCTGGTTTACATACAAAGTCGCCTTCTGATTGGAGCTCAACAGTTAACTTAATTTCTACAGATAGAAGATTAATTAGATTCTATCCAGATGCCATAAGAACAGGCAAATATGAAGCCACTCACTTGAAAAGACTTTTAGTTCTTATCGAAAAAGGAGAATTACCTTCATGTGCCGCGTCAGCTTTATCTTATGGTAGCGTAACTGATCATTTATCGATACCTGAAATGTCAGAGCTTTGCCTATCATTAAGTAAAGTTGACAATGTCGGAACTTGGACTGCACTAAATATTGTTAATATGTACATATTTGGCAAAAAAGGCTCAGATTATGAGGAACTTAATCCCGTATTAAGACGACTCGTCTTATCTGTCTCATTTGAGAAAGATGCTAATTCCGGTCAACTTGATAGCTATCATTGGTTAAATTCCGTAGAAAAATTGCTAGATAGTGAAGGGGAAGAATTTGCAACTGAACTATGCTTGCATCTAATAGCTCAGGTTGGCAACTATGATATAGGTTATTCAGATTTATTGGACTATATAAGTGCCGCTTTTTATAAGGCATTTGAAAAACACGGTGAATCAATTTGGCCCATAATTTCTTGCAGACTTTTAGACGGCAGCATAATTAAAGCCTACCGATTGATTGACTTAATTGGTTGTGGGAAGTCATATGAAGAAAGAGAAGAGAGTATTTTTGATACGATACCTCAAGATATAGTTATTGATTGGTGCCACGATGAAACTGCGTTACTACTGGTAGCAAGAGCAATCCCTATGTTTTTGTCGGAAGGTGAGAATAAACTCATAAACTCTCTGTTAATCCGTTTGTTGTCGGTATTTGGAGATAATGAAGCCTTTGTCAGAGAAGTATCTTCAAGCTTTCACACTCGCTCTTGGGTTGGTTCGCTAGTCCCTTATTTAAAGGCAGATAAAGAACTACTGCTTCCTCTGATAAATCATGAAGAGTTTAAGGTTCGGACTTGGGCTAGTTCTTTCATAAGCGACATTGATAGGCAAATAGAGTATGAAGAAAAACGTGAGGCAGAAAGAGATATGCTAATAGGTAGGTCGTAATGGACCTGATTAAAAGTTAGAGAAATTCCGGTACTACCCCTCTAAATTTCCGTCAGTAAAGACTACCTCTAAAGCATGTATTCAGCTCATTTTTTAGAGGATTTCTTGAAAGTGCAGACAGTATTAGACTGTTTTTTATAAAAATGGTAAGAAGTATAGACACTTTTCAATAGTATGGAGTGCCTATTTTCTTTAGCATTAAAACCATGTTTACATAGATGTCTGTTTAGAGTAAAACTAGCCTTATCACCACAAACAATAAACAAAAATCATCGACATCTACGTAAATTGCATCTAAGTTATTCATGCCCTTGCCTCGGTAATCTTATGTTTCTTGGTCGAAAGATCTGATCACCGCAAGAATATTTAGTTCCATTTCTTGTGCAGCTCAGGTTAGTGTAACTACATTTACGCCAGATCAACTTAAACTTCGAAAGTTAAAGCGTCTTGAAGAAGATAATGATATATAAAAAACGCTTCAGCTCTCTTGATGCAGGACTTCACCAAAAGTTTGGCTGATACAGTCACATCAAGTGAATTAGATAGAAAATTAACCTGAGCTTTGGTTAAGAGGTTTACTAACACATTGATATTAAGTTGATAAATTTATTATCCAGAGCTCAGGTAAATTATGAAACTATGAATAAAAAGGAAAAGGAGTCTATATGTTTATTCAGAATTTAGATACAAAACAACAGTCAGCATTGCTATATTTAGCAAAAGAAGTCATAGACGTAGATGAGCAGCTACATGAAAGCGAAGAGGAGATTCTATCGATTCTAGCTAGTCAAGTTGATGCATCTATATCGCCAGAATCAGTATCTTTAGATGGATTAGCCAAGTTATTTAATACAAACACATCAAAAATTTCATTACTGCTTGAGTTGATCGGTGTTGCTCATGCAGACGGTGATTATCACCATAAGGAAAAGGGGTTAATTCATAAGTATGCAGATGCTATGAATGTATCGGAAGAGAAACTACTTCAGGTTGAAGGTTGGGTGTCAAAGCAAATGTCTCTATCTCTAGAAGTACAAGAGCTTTTGGCTTAGTAAGGAGAACTAATCATGCCATTACCTTTTATTTTGGCCGGTGTTGCAGTTGCAGCCGCAGGCTATGGTGTCAAAAAGGGTGTTGATGCGAAAGGCGACCTCGATGATGCAAAAGACTACAATAGCAGCGCTAATAGATTAGCTGAAAAGTTTGAAAGCGATCTAAAAAACCAAAAGACCGCTACGATGGCGGTTCTTGAACGTTATGGAAGGCTAAAGAAACAGGCAACCGAATCGGTTGTTGATTTCCAAGGTTTATTTGATGTTACAAATGGCTCCTCGATAAAAAACGAGTTCAAAAAATCGCAACGCATTGTTATTACTAAAGAAGAAGAGGTCGCAATCCTGAAAGAGATTGGTGTTATTGATTCTGATTTGTCCATTAAAGAAGCAACCAGTGAGATTCTTGCTGGCAAGGTAGAGTTAAGTCAGATTAGTCATGGTTTGCAGTCAGTTGGCGCAGGTTCTCTGGCTGGAGTTGCTGCTGGTGGTGGTGCTTACTTGGGTGTCGGATCTTTAGCCACAGCATCTACAGGAACAGCAATTAGTGGTCTTTCTGGTGCTGCAGCAACGAACGCCACATTAGCGTGGCTAGGTGGTGGTTCACTTGCATCTGGTGGTTTTGGAATAGCAGGTGGCACAATGGTCTTAGGCGGCCTTGTTGCTGGACCATTATTGGCAATTGGCGGCTCAGTGTTTGCAGCTAAAGCTGCGAAAGCAAAAGATGAAGCGGTTGAACATTATCACTATATTAAGACTCAAGTTGATAAAGGCAGAGTTGTTATTTCCAAGCTGAGCGCAATTGAAAAGCAAACAACCCTGTGCCATTCAACATGTGAATCTGTTTGGGAAGTATTCCAAAGGCTTTTGAAAACCTTGTATAAATTTGCAAATAAGAATATGCATTACCGAGACATGCAAGGAGAAGATAAGCGCATTATTATGCATAGTTATGCTGTGGCTTATCTACTCAGAGATTTTATTACTTTAGGTATAATCAATGAACAAGGAGATGAAGTTAATCCTCAAACCATTGAGCTAATCAAACAAGCTAATAACGTTTTGTCTTAATACCTGGCAATAAGAGAGAGCTTCGGCTCTCTTTCTTTTAGAGTAACGTATGGAAAACAACCTAGAACTTTTCAACAAAAAATCACTTGTTCAATTGCTTGAGAAAGCCTCTCCTGAACTAGATTCATTATTCCCGACTGCCACGAAAAAATATCAATCATTTGCCGAGATACTTGAAGCGCACGATATTACATTAACTAAAATATGTGACCGAGAAAAAGAACTTGAGAAGCAACTAGCCCAAATAGAAGAAGACGTAAAAATTGGAACCGAGTGTGATAAGTGGGATTACATCTTTTCCGCTTCTGCTGGAGTATTATCAGGACTTGTCGACTCGTTTTTTGTTGGTTCCCCAGGCGACTCTAAGTTACTGGAACACGCTGATAGGACAATGGATTCGTTAGTGGAAAGTTTTGCAAAACTTAATGGCTGGAATGGGCCAAGAGGGGATGCAGACTCAACTAAGAGTGCTATTGGTTTCTTAGAACGTACTTTTAAAGTTAATTACGATCATCAACATGGAAAGATAGTTAATGACTTTATGAAGATGACCCCATCTAATCATCACTTAAAGTCTCTTTCACACTCTCCGAGTCCAATTGGATTGATTTTTTCAATTATTGACCAGTTTCGCGGGACCGCCACATTTATCGATAACGGCCAATTGATAACTGTAACTGCAGATAGCAAGCTACAAGGTAGTAATGTTATCTCAAAAATATTCTGTGCCTTTGTTAACTGGATGGGACATATCATGTCTGATATTGCAGGCTCTTCGGGAGGACAAGGAAGAGGTACGGGTGTTCCGATACCATTCTATGAACTGTTACAAACGCTTAATATTGGTAGCTTCGAACACAAAGGTGAACAGCTTTCTTTTGCAGATATTGCTGTAAAAGTCTTTGAACAAGGTTACGACTTTCGATTCGGCATGGTGCAAGCAATACCAGTATTTATGGTTGAATTGTTTACACGCATTTTCTGTATCATTAGACACCGTTATCAATTTGGGCGCTCATGGTCTGATTGCATGGAATTCTTCAAACTAGATAAGAGCCCTAGATTAAGAAAAATGCTTTTAGCTGGTCACGGTACTTTATGCTTAATTGATGCTGGTGACGCTTTCGCGAGAAACCCTGATTTCAACTGGGTAGGGTTCTTTAGTAGACTGAATTTTGTTGCTTGGATGCGATTATCTTATTTAGGAGTTAGACATGCGTACTCTATTTTGAACAACGATATTGAACTCTATCGATATAAATTGCGTGCTGAAGCATTCGGTAAGTTCACTGATGATGTCAATGAGATAACGGAGACATTTTTCTCTGAGCACAATCAGAAAGTTAAGTTGTATTTTCAAGAACGACGTTCTACGCTTGATGGGTTACTTGGTGATCTAAACAATCACCTAGAGAAGAAGGAATATCAACAAGCAACCGAAACAATAAATACTATTGGATCACAGTTTGGTTTTGAATCTCGTTTCTCTAATTTGGATGAATTCGAAGCGTTCATGATGGGTGAGTAAGGCATGCATTCAACCGAAAAACGTACCTTCCCTTGTGATGCTTGTGGGCAATGCTGTCGCAATGTCCATTTAAGCAATCAGACTAGTTATTTAGACAGAGGCGATGGAACGTGTGTTAATTTCAACGACTCAACCAAGTTATGCGAGATTTACGAATCAAGGCCACTAGTTTGTCGGGTAGAGGAATACTACACACACCATCTTTCGCATATTTACGAGTGGGAAGAGTTCATCGAGATTAACTCTACTATTTGCACGCAACTGAAAGCGAAATAAAGTACTCGATATAGAAACTCGCTGATAGTGACTATTCGCGGGAAATGATTTGACAAAAATCTCGCGTTTAATATTACCAGAAATAGAAAACTCCAGCATTATATCCAAAATACAATAAGGAGAGTTCTATATTAATGCCTTTCTGTTCTTCATTAAACGAATGCAATAGTCGCTGGCGTTACGGTATTCCCTATTAGGAGAAAACAGCAGCAGATCATGGCACTAAACGTTAACTGAAGTAGCCCGGATGCAAAGGTATACCGTCAGTATCCCTCGGTAAGCACACTTATGTAAATAAGATTGTGTAAGTAAGGTAATGAAGACTAAATTAGCCTATTTATTTATAGATATTGGTGAAAACTATAGACATTAATCTATATGTCTGTGATGTATGTTTTAATTGGCACTAGAGTGTGTCTATATAGATGTCTGTTTAGAGTGTAAGGCTGAACTGCCCGAATTCGAAAGAAAAGTGCTCGACTCATTGCGCGAACCAATGGAAACGGGCGTGGTGACTATATCGCGAGCGGCACGACAAATGGAATTTCCATCGCAATTCCAGCTAATCGCCGCATTAAACCCTAGCCCCACAGGAAGTCATACCGATAAACGTGCAACACCAGATCAAGTTCTGCGGTACTTATCTCGGGTGTCTGGGCCATTTATCGATAGGATTGATTTACAAATTGAGCTGCCGCGACTTACCAGTAGCCAATTACAGAGCACGCAAGTGGAAGAGAGTAGTGAACAGGTGAGAGCCAGAGTCGAAAGAGCCTATACAATTCAGCTTAACCGACAAGGCAAAGTGAATGCGCGCTTGAATAATAAAGAAATGAGCATTCATTGTGAGTTGGCAGCTGCTGAGCTGCAGTTTTTAGCAAAAGCCAGTGAAAAACTGGCACTTTCACCGCGCTCATATCATCGTGTTATTAAAGTTGCGCGTACCATTAGCGACTTAAAAGCGCAGCCTTCAATTACCTTAAACGAACTAAAAGAGGCGTTGAATTATCGCGCCTTTGAAAGGTTAATTAGCCAATTAACGCAGTATTAGCAAGCTTGCTAAATAGATAGCATGTAGCCTTTGCCGCGAACGGTAACGATACGTTTTTGGTCTTTTTCATCGCTTAACTTTTTACGTAAGCGGCCAATAAGTACATCAACGGTACGATCGCTTGGGCTCCAGTCAGGTTGACCAATTTCTTCGGAAATTTTTTCACGTGATGTGGCCTTACCAGCATTTGCAATGAGACAAATAAGTACCTTGTGCTCTGCCTCTGTAAGACGAGACTCTTCACCATTAGGAGTGATCAATGTGCGGTTATCTGGGTGCAGTTTAAAGTCGGAATATTCTATAAATTCTTCACTTTCATCATCATGCTGTGAGCCTTTTATACGTTTAAAAAGGGCGCGCATTCTTAGTTCAAGTTCTAGTAAGTCAACTGGCTTGCAAATGTAGTCATCGGCACCTTGTGCAAGTCCGGCAATACGGTCAGCTTGCGAGTCACGACTAGACAGTACAATAACACCAATATCAGTTAAGGCGTTAAGTTCTTTGGCAAGAAGCAGCCCATCGCGCTTTGGTAATACAATATCGATAACTGCTAGAGAAATTGCTTCTTTAGACGAAGCACGTGATTGCACAATGCTTAGTGCATCTGCACCCGTTGAATCTACCTCAATATTAAACTCAGTTTCTTTAAAATGATTAAGAATGCGTTTAACGAGTAATTCGTCGTCTTCAACCAATAAAACTTGAATAGTCATTCGCTTTAATTTCACACTTGATTTGTTGTTATGTTAGCACTGTATGGCAAAGGCTGAGAAGTGTCATGGCGAAGTTTGTAACTATTTCTTACAATTTAATGGCTTAGCGTTTTTTAAATAGAGGGAAAGCTGAGCACTCAACGAGTGCCCAGTTAAATAACTAAACTACTTTTCAGGATAAAGATATTGCCACCATTGTGGCTGATCTTTTAAGTTTTTATCAAAATAAGCCAACATCGTATTCCACCAATCAAAGCGCTTATCGCGAGCAAATATTTGGTGATCAGCACCCTTGTACTCAATCAGCTCAACATCCTTACCCAATAATTTTAATGCCGTGTACATATTGTGACTTTCACCAACAGGTACATTGGTATCTGAGTCACCGTGAAGTAGTAATAACGGCGTTGTTACTTTGTCAGCATGAAACACAGGGCTATGTTGGCTATAAAGTGTAGGATTGTTCCAAGGGTAGCTATTTTTAGATGCCTCAGCTGAGTATAAGTAACCCCACCAACCTTGGCCCCAATACGAGGTGATATTTGAAATCCCCGCATGGGCAATCGATGCACTGAACATATCCGTTTTGGTTGCTAATAACATGGTCATAAAGCCACCGTAAGATGCACCTAGATTACCCACACGTTTACTATCTACGAAGCTATATTTATCTAAAAAGGCTTTTGTGCCGTCAATGATGTCGTTGGCTGTGTACTCACCCCATGCGTTTACGTGTTTAGCTGAAAACTCTTGGCCAAAACCTGTTGCGCCAGTAGGTTGTACAACGTAAACAACATAGCCATGCTCAGCCCATAAGTTAAATGGGTAACGACCCGTAAAACCACGTGTTACAGGCGATGTACCGCCATAGTAATAAACCAGTGCAGGGTATTGTTTATTGCTATCTAAATCATGGGGCAGATAAACACGGCCTTTAATTTCAATGCCATCTTTATTAGTAAAGTTAAACTCTTCCAGTGAGGCTACTTGAGTATCTTCATAGCCAATTGGCTTAGAGTCCCACAATACTTTAGCGCGATTCTTACCTAAGTGTAGTTGTTTTAACTGCTGAGGTGTTGACGCTGTGGTGCCGGTAACCAAGATGCGCGGGGTGCGTTCGTGTGAGTAGCTAACTTGCTCAACAACATCAAAGCCCGTATTCACTTTATTAAAACGATTTTTACTCAAGTCGAATTGATAAAGCTGCGCAGTGTCTCGCTCGGTAACTTTAATTAGTGCATCACCATTATCAAGCACATTTAACTGGCCGATAGCTGGGTTAAACTCTTTACTTAGAGCGCTGGCTTTTTTACCGTCACGGCTCAGTAGATAAAGTTGACCGTCATAGTTATTAGCAAGCATTCCTTCAGGAAGATTACGACCTAAGCCATTATTAAAATCAGGGCCGGCAGTGACATAAATACCGTCATCAGTATATTTAGCCTGATTAAAGGTATTGTATTGACCAAGTACTGTGAGGGCCGATGTAGTTAGGTCTAACTCAACAAGTTCAGTTGCGGGTTGTGGTGATAGCTGCATTGCTTGTGCTGAGCGGCTCATTAAAACGTGGCCGTTTTTAGCATCAAAATCTTCAAGTGAATGGCTAAGCGGGCCTTGGCTTAAGATTTTGCTTAGACCTGTAGCGATATCGAGTAAATATACTTGCGATGTAGTACGAGCATAAGACCAACGGTCTTGCAGGCCTTGATAATGTTTAGTGAGCTTACCATTATCTGTTGGAGATTTTGACCAACTAAAAATTAAGCTGTTGTTATCAAAAAACTGAAAACCATTTGCACCAGCAAGGTTTTTAGCAATCACGTTAAGTTGCATGGTTTTTAGGTTTAAACGTTTAAGCTCGCCATTTAATAGATACACTAAAGTTTTACTATCTGGGCTCCAAGTAATGTTACTCGGTTGGGCTGACTCAAAACGATAAAGGGTGTTGTTTTTGGCGTCTTTAAGCTCAGTAACATATTGCGCTTGATTAGCGGTTGCATCTTCGTAATGACGTTGGCTAGTAATGAAGTAATCGCCATTTGGCGCCATTGAAATATAACTTACCGTTGGCGCATCGAATAATTGCTTAGCAGACAAACCGTGTTGTTGTTTAGCGCTAAATTGCACAGCATCTAGTTCAGACTTAGCTGTAAAATCAAGCTCAACCTCATTCCAGTTGGCAACTTGTTCAGTAATGATAACAAACTGATGATCGCCTTGGCTTAAAGCTAGCTCATAGCTTTTATTCTTTTCTGTTTGCTTTTCACCATCAATAAATAGCTGTGCGTTTTCAATGCCTTTAAGCGTTAATGAGCCTTGGCTAAAGCGCTCAGTTGAGGCGGTAAATTTAAGGGCTTGTAAACCACCAAGTGTTAGCGCACTAATTTTGTCGAATGATTGCCAGTCAAGCTCATTACCAAATACACGAATGCTATTGCTGCTTTTCTGTAAGCTAGGTAATAGGTTGGCAATAATGGCATCACGATGGTCCGTTTGATATGGCTTAAGTTGCATATCTTCGCCAAGAGGACCAATAAATTGCACCGCTGATTTATCAATGGCAGCGGCCATTGCAGTATTGCTTAATGCACATAGCGCTAATGCACTAAATGTTGTTTTTAGCTTGGCTGATTGGCTTAGCCAAGTAGTTGAAAGTGTCATAGTTTCGCCTGTTGAAGGTAATTTAAACCAATATAGCACGCTGCAAATTACCCAAAAAGTGCTCTGCGTTAGATTGCAGTCGGGTTTGAGCTTGTGGTTTTCAATTGCTATGGTGAGCAGGTTAACTTTTTAAGAGGGCTCAGCGTGACATTGCTACTTGTTTATATGTTTGTTGCCATTGCGGTTTCGTTTTTGTGCTCAGTGATGGAGGCGGTACTGTTAAGTATTACACCAAGTTATGTTGCCATGCTCAGAAAGCAACAACCGCAACTGGCAAAACGTGTTGGTAAGCTTAAAGATAATATAGACCAACCTTTAGCAGCAATACTGACGTTAAATACCATAGCGCACACGGCAGGCGCCGCTGGCGTTGGCGCACAAGCTGCAGTGGTGTTTTCAGATGCAGCAGTTGGCGTTGCCTCCGCAATTATGACGTTATTGGTACTGGTGCTTTCTGAAATTATTCCTAAAACATTAGGCGCTAATTATTGGCGAGGATTAACCCCCATTGTTAGTGTGAGCCTCATTTGGTTGGTATTTATTTTAAAACCTTTTGTGTGGTTTGCAGATATCTTAACGCGCTTTTTGGGGCGTAATTACGATGAAGCTTATTACATCCGCCAAGAGATTGAAGCAATGGCTGATATTGGCTCTGAGTCAGGAGCGCTTGGGCAAGATGAATCTGAAATCATTCGCAGCCTGCTGCATTTTCGTCATGCCAAACTCGATACCTTAATGACGCCACGTACGGTGCTTTTTAAAGTGCATAAAGATTTAACTGTAAACCAATACTTGTCGGAACATGGTTCGTCTTCGTTTTCAAGGGTATTGGTGTATGACAAAAATGGTGACGATATTATTGGCTTCGTGCATAAAAATGACATCATGCTGGCTTATCATCGCTTAGGTGAAGACTATAAAATTAGCAAGCTTGTTAAGCCTATTTACACCGTACCAGAAACCTTGCATGTGCCGACCTTACTCGAGACTTTACTGTCAGAGCGTACTCACATTTGTTTAGTGGTAGATGAGTACGGTGATGTACAAGGTATTGTCACTCTTGAAGATTTAATTGAAGCATTAATGGGGCTCGAAATTGTTGATGAGCATGATCAATCAGCTAATATGCAAAAAGTCGCCAAACAGCGCTGGCGACAACGTTTAGCATCGAGTAATACCATCGTTAGTGACGATAAGCGTAATCCTTAACGGCGGTGTCCTGCTGCCGTCTTTACCATTTGCCGCCATGAGAGTGACCAATTTAAAAAATCTTCTTTGGCCTTCGGGCGGCACAGTAAAAAGCCCTGCATTAAAATAAACTCTTTGTAGCGGTCAAGGTACTCAAGCTCTTCCACACGCTCAATGCCTTCAGCAACAATGGCAAGGTCTTCTTGAATTGCTATATTCACCAAACTACTAACAATCACTTGGGAAAACTGGTCGGTTTCAATATTGCTAATCAGGGTGCGATCGATCTTTATTTCGGTAAATGGCAGCGTTTTTAGCTGCTGAACATTAGTAAACCCTGTGCCAAAGTCATCAAGTGAAATACCAAAACCGCGCATTCTCAGGCGGTTGAGTGTTTCAAGTTGAGCAGTACTACGGAGCGCATACTGTTCGGTAATTTCTAAAATTACTTCACTTGGTGTTAAATTGTTAAGGTGAAGTATTAAAGCGAGTTTATCTGGGCAACTTAAGTCCTCGAGCTGTGAGGGTGATAAGTTAAACGCCAATTTTAAGTTAGGATCAAACTGCTCTTTGATTTCTGCAAAGTCGTTAGTCGCCTTTTCAAATAATTGAAATGTGATGAGGTTTATTAAATCTAGGTCTTCAGCTATGCAAATGAAACGATCCGGTAAGATTATTTCCTCTTCTTGGCTAGTATTTATACGGGCAAGTACCTCAATACTTTCGACCCGATTATCATGGCGATTAATCTTAGGCTGATAAAACGGAATAATTTCATTATGGCTGATAGCGTGTAGTAACAGTGACTCAGAAATAGGGGTTTTGGTGCGCTCAACATGAATAGCAAAGTGCTCAAGTTTTTGCAGTAGTAAATAAACCTGATTTAGCTGTACCGGTTTAGTGACATTACCAATTAAGTGGGCGTTATGCTTACGTGCCAGATCAGCAGCAAGGTCAATAACTTTAGGATCCATTTCCGAAATAATAGCAATTGCTCCATGGTACTTCATAGAGCCTAAATGACGAATAAGCTCCATACCATCCATGTCTGGCATGTTGAGATCAGTAAAAATAGCATCAAAAAAGTGAGGGGCTTTTTTCACCTTTTCTAATGCTTCTTCGGCACTTAGACAAGTTGTTATATGCGGAACCTCAAGCTCATTTAAAATGGCATGCATAACAATCAAGATGGCTTTAGAGTCATCTACTACGAGAATGTGTCTATTTGACTTCACCATATTCACTCCATGAACAAGAACGCTAAAGTTAAAAGTAGTAGATAAAAGGTATTTAGTCATGTTTTTTACCTGTTTTATAGCGTAAAAAATACACAACCTTGTCCCTAAAGGAAATTAGTAATTTTGCAAGGCCTAAGTATAATGGCCGCACTTTTTATTCGTATATATAAGAACTATGGTCAGACTTCAGCTGAGTCTCGCAGACGAAACCTTTATTTTGCATTTAAATGGCTCACAGTTAATTCAGCTTTTTCATCAACAACAAGCAATTGCCTTCGATAACCCAGAGCTCGAACTTTATGAGTTTGATTTTCAGGGGCAGCGTATTGGTCTTGATACCAGTAAAGTGCACGAAAAAAGCTTAGCAATTTTTGTTAACCAGCAGCAGGTGAGCCAACTTGCTTTACCTGAGTTACAAGAAGCTGAACCAAAACGCGGCATTATAGGTTTGCTGGCACTGGGTTTTAAATTATTCAAAAGTGCAAAAGTAGTGAAAGCAGCTTTAGCGGGTGCTTCGGTGGCAGGCTACGCTTGGTTATTTTCCATTGAATTTGCCTTAATGTTAATTGCTTGCTTGGTTGTACATGAATATGGTCATGTGCGTGCTATGAAATATTTTGGCATTAAAACTAAAGGTATTTACCTTATTCCCTTTGTTGGTGGTTTGGCTGTTTCCGATGATAAAATTACCACGCGATGGCAAGATGTGGTGATCTCACTCATGGGGCCCGCTTTTGGCTTAATTACCTCAGTACTGGGAGTCGTGCTTTACTACGCCACTGAAATGGAAATATTCGCTGGTGTGGCGGTACTCAGTGCACTGTTAAACCTATTCAACTTGTTACCTATTCTGCCCTTAGATGGCGGCCATGTACTTAAAAGTATTAGTTTTTCGATGCGTTCATGGATAGGTCTAAGTGTGTGTTTATTAGGTGTGTTATTTGGCTTATGGCTAAGCTACACCTTTGGTTTGATGCTACTTGTGTTCTTCTTATTTGTAGGGGCACTTGAGATTATCTTTGAGTGGCGCGGACGTCACTACTCACACCTCATCCCTCTTGATACTTATGGGCAAGGCTTCTCAGCGGTAATGTACGCACTGGTTGTTGCAGGTCATGTGGCAGTGATGATGCACTTTGCCGATTCAGAAAGCGCAATCCTAAGCTTACCAATGAAGATTTTAGCAAGTTAATAAGCATTGCAATATTAAATATTAGGAAGTGTTTTTTCACTTCCTAATTTTGAGTTAAGGATAAAAGCTCAGCATCAAAGATATAAACA